>VBJP01000198.1 GCA_005880165.1 Chloroflexota bacterium
GACCAGCGAGATCGTGGTCGTCGTCCCGGCGTCGAGGAGGCTCACCCATGAGAGCGATGGGTCGAGCGCCAGCTCGATCGGCTGTCCCAGGCTCGCCGACGGCGGCAGTACGCCGTCTCCCGGCGGGAGGAGAAAGTCGGCCAGGTTGCTCATGAGCAGCGGGAAGGCGACCTGCAGCGGCAAGTCGCTGTCGCGCAGCGCGAAGGTCAGCACCGCCGTCGGCTGACCGCCGATGCGACCCGCTGCGACGAGTGGCTTGCCGCCGGTGGTCGAGACCACGCTGCGCATCCCGTCGGCCAGGGTCACCGCGTGAGCACGCCCGATGTGCACCGTGGAGAGGTCCACGAAGCGGAGCAGCGGCTCGTTGGGCGCAGTCCGATCGATGATCGGCCCGTCGATGGTCGCCCCCACCTTCCCGTAGCTTCCGCTCGACGCCGGCGACACGTAGATGGCCGGGACTCCGGGTACCTTGGAGGGCACGAAGCCGTCGAAGACGACCAGGCCGTACGGCTTCTTCGCGCCTGTGGCATCGGCGAGCGCCTTGGCATAGCCATCGGGGGCGACGGCGTACAGGTCGAGCCTCGGGAGGAGTGCCAGCGCGTTCTCGAGGTACACGTTGCCCGCGCTCACGAGAAGCGTTCGCGTGGCGCCGGACGAGGGGATGAGGGCGTAGGCGCGGTCGTCGGTGGCGAGCGCGTCGGATCCGGCCAGCCGCGCCTCCACGACGCGAGCCTCGGCCGGCACGGTGGGGACGATCAGCTCCGAGCGCTGGCTGGCCGGGATCGTCAGGTTGCGCGCGTCCACCAGCGTACCGTCGGCATAGAGCTCGAGGCGTCGGGTGGCGGACATGCCGGACGGATTGCTGATCGCAACGAAGCAGTCGAGCTGGGCTCCACCGGAGCGGCGCAGCACGGAGAGCGCGGCGACCGCCTGGTTGGCGTCCGTCGTCCCCACCCGCTCGACCTTGACCGGCGCACCGATCCCGACACTCGGCAGCCGGGCGACGTTGGCATCGGACACAACGACCACCGTTGAATCGCTGTCGCGCGCCGCGAGCGCGGAGGCCAGGGCAAAAGCGTCCGTCAGGTCGCCCGGAAGCTGGGTCGCGCCGATCCGGTCGATGGCGGCGTTGGCCGCCGCTCGGTCATCGGTCTCGGAGACCAGGACGTGGGCCGTCTGATCGCTGGCAACCACAGTCACGCGCCCACCCTCCGGCAGGCGACCGACCACCCGGTGGGCGGCGTCCTTCGCCAGCGACATGCGAGCCCCCTCTGGATCCATAGCAGCCATGGAGGCGGAGGTGTCCACGATCAGGACCACGTTCCCGGCGAGCTCGGAAGTGGCCGTGGTGAAAGGTCGGGCGGCGGCGACGACCACGATCGCCGCGATTAGCAGCTGGATCAGGAGCAGCCAGCTGAAGCGCAGCCGCTGCCACGGGGCGTTGGCCTCGACGTCACGGATCAGCTGCTGCCACAGGAACGTCGATCCGACCGGAACGTCGCGACGCCGCAGGCGGAGCATGTAGAACGTGACGATCACCGGCAGGCTCAGGAGGCCGATGAGCGCCATTGGCTCGATCACGTCACTACCCGCCGCCTGCGAAGCACGTCGAAGAGCAGACCAGACAGCTCGAGGTCTGAGGGGATCGCCAGGTAGGCACCGCCGCGACGGCTGACGAATGCCCCGATCTCCGCCTGCCATGCGCCCAGACGAGCCCGATAGCGATCATTCAAATCCGCGTCGCCGGTCACCTCGACTCCCTGCCCGCTCTCGTTGTCGATCAATCGAGAGTCCGGCGGCACTTCCGGATCCAGCTCCTCCGGCGCGAGGACGTGGAGGACGGAGAGCTGACAGCGCGTGCTGGCCAGGTCGCGCAGGGCGTCGAGGTAACCCGGATCCATCAGGTCGCTCAGCAGCAGCAACGGCCCGCGGCCACGCAGCCGGGAGGCATAGTCACGAGCGGCAGCGGCCAGCCCGGTCGTCCGTTCGCGACGGTCCGCCGACAGGAAGTCGAAGAGCTCGAGCGTCCTTCCCTTGCCTCGTAGGGCACGCAGGGAGCTGGCCCGCCCGTCGCCGAGGAACGCGACGCTGACACGGTCGAGGTGAGCCAGCCCCAGGTAGGCGAGGGCTGCGGCCGCCCGGCGGGCGAAGTCGAGCTTGTTTGGGTCGCCGAAGTCCATGGAGCGCGACGCATCCACGAGCACGTGGACGGTCACGTCCTCCTCCTCGACGAAAAGCTTGATGAAGAGCTTCTCCAGGCGTGCGTACACGTTCCAGTCGAGCTGCCGGAGGTCGTCCCCGGTGGTGTAGTTGCGGTAGTCGGCGAACTCGACGCTCTGGCCGCGCCGGATGCTGCGCCGCTCGCCCTTCATGCGGCCGGCGGTCAGCCGGCGCGAGGCGAGCTCGAGCTGTTCGAGGCGTCGCAGGAATCCCTCGTCGAAGAGCGGGCGCTGGCGGGCGAGCTCGGGCGCAGCGGTCATTGGCCGTCGGCAGCGGCCGTCAGCCGGCCGGCTCGGTGGGCGTCTCGGCGAGGATGGCGCGGACCACGGAGTCGGAGCTGATGCCCTCTGCTTCGCCTTCGAAGTTCAGGATGATCCGATGACGCAGCGCGGCGGGCGCTACCGCCTGCACGTCGGCGAAGGCGACGTTGAACCTGGCGTCGAGCAGGGCATGGATCTTGGCCCCAAGCACGATCGCCTGCGCGCCGCGCGGCGATCCCCCGTAGCGCACGTACTTGCGCACCAGCTCGGGAGCTCCGTCGACGTCGGGGTGGGTGGCGCGAAGCACGCGCACCGCGTAGCCCATCACGTGGCTGGCGATCGGGACGTCCCGGGCGAGCGCCTGCATCGCCAGCACGTCGGCACCGGTGGCTGCCTTCCCGATGGTCGGAACGTCGCCGCCGGTGGTGCGATCCATGATCTGCAGCAGCTCGCCCTCGGTCGGGAACGGCACGTCGATCTTGAAGAAGAAGCGGTCCAGCTGGGCCTCCGGGAGCGGGTAGGTGCCTTCCATCTCGAGGGGGTTTTGGGTGGCGAGCACGAAGAACGGTTCCGTGAGGGTGTACTGCTGCTTCGCGACGGTGACTCGGTGCTCCTGCATCGCCTCGAGGAGGGCGCTCTGCGTCTTGGGCGTGGCGCGATTGATCTCGTCGGCAAGCACCAGGTTGGAAAAGATCGGTCCTGCCTGGAAGCGGAAGCGTCGCTCGCCGCCCTCCTCGACGATGATGTTGGTGCCCACGATGTCGGCCGGCATCAGGTCAGGCGTGAACTGGATCCGCGAGAACCCCAGCTCGAGCGCCTCGGACATCGTCCGCACCAGCATGGTCTTGCCCAGTCCTGGCACGCCCTCGAGGAGTGCGTGCGATCCAGCCAGGAGGCTGATCAGAGTCAGCCGCACGAGCTGCTCCTGCCCAACGATGAAGCGCCCGACCTCCGCCTCGATGGCGTGGGCCAGCTCGCCGAACCGCTCCGGCGTGATGCGGTCGAGGGATGGCGCTGGCGTGGACGTCTCGGTCTCGGTCATCGGTCTACTCCGTGGGTTCGAGGCGGCTGAAGTAATCGCGCACGAAGTCCTTCAGGGTGATCGGGACCTGTGCATTGTCGAGCTGTGCGTTGGCGAAGTTGTTGAAGAGGTCGAAGACGGCCCGATAGGGGACCAACGCCTGGTTGTCGACGCCGACGCCCGTCCCGTTGCCGGTCTGGGTCGGTCCACCGTTGCCTCCCTGGCCGGAAATGAAGCTGGGATCACCCGGCTTGCCGATGCGGTTGAACGGCGCGAAGACGGTCTCGTCGCCCGCCACGGAGGGGAGCTTATTCCCGCGGCTCGGCCCGTTGAACGAGCCGGTGCGGAGGCCGCCGCCCGGGATTCGGCGCACGGTGGTCCCGCCACCGCCGCCAAGCTGATTGCCCTGACCGGGTTGCGTCCCTGGCTGACCGCCGGGCTGACCGGAACCTCCTGGTTGGCCGCTGCCGCCGGGCTGACCGCTCC
>VBJP01000199.1 GCA_005880165.1 Chloroflexota bacterium
GACGTCCTCGCGCGGGGTGGGACAGGTGATTGCCGCACCGGGCTCCACCAGCGAGGTGTACCGGCCCAATCCAGCCGCGATCGTGGTAGCGATCGACCCGGGACACGGTGGCTGCCTCGACTGGGGCGTCCCGAACCCCTACGACAACAAGGTCGCCAAGTCCGAAAAGGCCGATACGCTCGGTATCGCCCTGGCGCTGCGCGACCTGCTCACCGCCCAGGGCGTCACCGTCGTGCTGACCCGCACCGATGACTCGGCGCTCGCGGGCGATCTGTATCCGGCCCTCGGCTGCCATGGGGCGCCGTTCCGCGACGTGAATGGCGACGGGATCACTGGCTTTGGACCGGGGGTCCCCGAGGCGACGCGCACCCGGGACGAGCTGTCGGCCCGTATCGACCTCTCGAACCTCGCCCGCGCGGACGTGTTCATCAGCCTCCACATCAACTCCATGACCGAGAACGGCGTGCTCTACAAGATCGCTGCCTCCCAGACCTACTACACCGATGCCTTCGCCTGGGCCGATGCCTCCCGCCGCCTCGCCTCGGCGGTCC
Source organism: Chloroflexota bacterium (assembly GCA_005880165.1). GTDB lineage: Bacteria > Chloroflexota > Limnocylindria > QHBO01 > QHBO01 > CF-82. Next base: position 552 of record VBJP01000199.1, read on the forward strand.
AGGCGAGCGTCGCGCAGTCCATGGGCAAAGCCGGGTCGTATCGGCGCCAGGACCGCGGCATCGACGGCAGCGCCCCGTACCTGTACGTGCTCAAGCCGCCCGGGAGCGATGCGAAGTCCCCGCGTCGCGGGTTGCTCATGCCGGCCATCCTCTCCGAGGTTGGGTCGGTCTCTCTCAAGGCGGAGAGCGAGCTGCTCGCGACCCGGGCCGGCCGTGAAGCGGCGGCCCGAGGCGTCTACGGCGGGATCGTGGCCTACCTGCGCGAGCGCCCGATCGCGGCGCGCATGGACGCGCTCCTGCCTGAGGGTGGCGCCGGCGTCGTGCCGACGCCAGTTCCCGGCACCGGACCCCCGTATTGGCCGCCCCCGGCACCGCCCGGAGGCGGGCTCACCGTGCGCCTCACGAACACCGGAACGTCCAGCTGGCCTGCCGGCGTGCACCTCGTGGCCGGCTGGCACGCAAGCCCCGGTCCCTATCTCGCCCAGGCGCCTGCTCTCCAGCCCGTCAGGACCCCGATTCCGACACTTGGTCCGGGCGAGGCGGTCGAGCTGAGCGTCCAGCTGCCGGCGCCGCCCCCAGGCGCACGCCAGGTCGTCTGGATCACGCTTCTCACCGCCAGCGGGAGCTCGTTCGCTGAGGATGGCTCCGTTCCCCTCCAGCTCGCAAGCGCCGGCCCATAGCTCGCGTCGCACGTCGACAGCCCGACACGCGCCGGGTTGACCCGCCAAATCGGCCGCTGCTACCATCGACCAGCACGACTCGGGCTCCCTGCCGTATGCGTAGGGGAGACGGACCACAGCCGGGGTCGGGAACCTGAACTCGCCTTCGACAGGAGCCTGGGTATTGCCTGAGCGAGCCAGAGACCTGCCCCGTCGCACAAGCCCGCGCGTCCTCGCCCGTCTCATCGCGCACATCGCCGTAGTGGGCATGCTGGCAACCAGCGCGGCAGTCGGGATCGGCGCCGGTGGAGGCCAGCCAGCGCGGGGAGCATTCCGCTTCGAAGTGGTGGCCACCGTCCGCGGCGCGGATGGCTCACCGCAGGAGCTCCGCTCGGCGATCTTCGTCATCCAGCCGGATCCGAACGCCGATCCGCTCCCGTACCGACGCATCCTGCCGACCCTAACCCCAGCCCCCAAGCCCCCTCCTGCCCCGACGCCCAAGCGCGCCGCCCACGTCGCCCAGGTCACCGCTCCCGCGCCCGCCCCTGCCACATATTCAGCCGTGGTCGGGACCGGCAAGCTCCTCTGGCCTGTTCCCGGGGCGGTGATCACCCAATACTTCTGGGCCGGCCACCTCGCCATCGACATGGCGACCGACGCAGGCAACCCGGTCCTGGCGGCCGGATCCGGCGTGGTGCTGTCTGCAGGCTGGCGATCGAATGGTGGCGGGCTGGTCATCGAGATCGACCACGGCAGGGGCCTGCACACCCTCTACAACCACCTGGGGGCAATCCTCGTTTCGCCAGGACAGATCGTCGGCCGCGGCCAACGGATCGCCTCGGTCGGCTGCACTGGGCTGTGCACGGGGCCCCACGTCCACTTCCAGGTGAGCGTGGGAGGCGTGTTCGTCAACCCGCTGCGTTACCTCTAGGCCGCCGCCCCGCCCCGGCGCTGTGCCACTGACCGGCCCGGTGCGCACCGTATCATCGGGATCGTGTTCGTCGACCATGCCCGGGTGCTCGTTGCCGCCGGCGGCGGCGGGGCTGGATCCGCCTCGTTTCGCCGCGAGGCTCACGTGCCTCGCGGCGGCCCCGACGGGGGCGACGGCGGCAGGGGCGGGAACATCGTGCTCGTGGCCGAGGCCGGGATGACCACGCTGTGGGACTACCGCCAGGCGCGGCATTTCCGCGCCGAACCAGGTGGACGTGGTGGGCGGCGGCGCTCGCACGGCCGGGACGGCGCCGATCTGGTGCTCCGCGTTCCGCCCGGGACGGTCGTGCGCGGTGAGGGCGGCGAGACGGTTGGGGAGCTGCTCACTGCTGGAGAGCGAATGGTGGTCGCCCGTGGCGGCCGGGGAGGGCGCGGCAACGTGCACTTCGCCTCGCCCACCCACCGCGCACCGCGCCATTACGAGAAGGGCGATCCAGGCGAGGAGCGCTGGATCGAGCTCGAGCTCAAGACGATCGCCGACGTTGGGCTGATCGGCGCCCCAAATGCGGGGAAGTCGACGCTCCTGGCAGCGCTGACGCAGGCAGCCCCGCGCATCGGTCCCTATCCCTTCACGACCACCACGCCGAACCTCGGCGTCTTCGTCAGCGGCGACGACGCCGATGCAGAGCCCCGCACCGCGCTTCTCGCCGACGTGCCGGGCCTCATCGCCGGCGCGCATTCCGGCCACGGCCTGGGGCACGCCTTCCTGCGGCACGTCGAGCGGACGCGTGCCCTGCTGGGCGTGGTGAACGGGACCGCCGACGATCCCGTCGCGGAGTGGCGGTCGGTCGTCGAGGAGCTGCGGCTCCACGATCCGGAGCTGCTGCAGCGGCCGATGCGGCTGGTGGTCACCAAGCTCGACTTGCCCGAAGTCCGCGAGCGGTTCCCCACGATTCGACGGGACCTCGCCGCGGACCCGCCGTCGATCGGGGTCTCCGCCCACGACGGAACCGGGCTTGCCGAGCTCGGCCGGGCGCTGGGAGAGGCGCTGGACGAGGCGAAGCGCAGCGAGGCGCCGCAGGCGGCCGGGCGCGAGGAGGTCCACGTCTTCCGTTTCGATCCGCTTGCCGAGGGCTGGCAGGTGAAGGCCGAAGCTGGGGGAGTCCGCGTGCGTGGACGACGCATCGAGGAGGCCGCCAACCGCACCGACTTCCAGAACGAGGAGTCCCGCGAACGATTCGAGCGCCTGCTGGCGCGGCTCGGCATCGAGGCCGAGCTCAGGCGCATCGGCGTGCAGGCCGGCACGACGGTCCGCATCGGTCAGGCGGAGCTCGAGTGGGGAGAGGAATGAGCCGCACCCAGGCTGTGGGCATCCGGGTCAAGGCCCAACCATCTCGCCCTACGATCGCCGAAGCACCACTGCCTGAGTCGGAACCGGCACGGGCCGTCGCGCACCCACCGCGCCGGGTTGGCGTCCTGGGCGGGACGTTCGACCCGCCGCACATCGGCCACCTGTGGCTCGCGACCCTGGCGGCTGACGAGCTTGCGCTGGATCGCGTCCTCTTCGTGCCGGCCGCGCAGCCGCCGCACAAGACACGGCGACGGATGACGGCCGCCGCCCATCGGCTGCTGATGACGCGCGTGGCG
>VBJP01000200.1 GCA_005880165.1 Chloroflexota bacterium
GTCGGGTTCTGCGCGATGCTGGGTGGGAAGCGCGAGGTCTTCGATCGCTTCGAGCCGGCGGTCCGCACCCTGGCCCCCGAAGCGGGCTATCTCTACTGCGGCTCGGCCGGTGCCGGGCACTACGTCAAGATGGTCCACAACGGGATCGAATACGGCGTGATGCAGGCCATCGGCGAGGGCTTCGACATCATGCACGCGTCCGACTTCGACCTCGACCTGGCCGCCATCGCCGAGCTCTGGAACCATGGCAGCGTGATCCGCTCGTGGCTGATGGAGCTGGCCGCAGACGCATTCAAGCGCGAGGGCTCGGACCTCGAGCAGATCAAGGGCTGGGTTGCGGACTCCGGCGAGGGGCGCTGGACAGTCCTCGACGCCATCGACCACAACGTGCCGGCGCCGATCATCACCCTCTCGCTGATGCAGCGCTTCCGGAGCCGCCGCGAGCCCGACTCGTTCACCGATCGGGTGCTGGCAGCGCTCCGCAACGAGTTCGGCGGCCACGCCATCGTGGGAGCGGGGGGCGACGGCGGCGCCGCTGCTGAACCCGCGACCACCACCGCCGCAGGACGCTCGGCGGACTGAGGGCACGCAGATGCCGCCAGCCAGCACGACCATCGTCCCCGTCCTCCCCGACCAGGTGGCCGGAGGTGACGGAGCGCGACAGATTGCCAACCCGCTGCGCGAGGGGCTGCGCCTGGAGCGAATCCCCGAACCGTGCACCATGGTCATCTGCGGGGCGACCGGCGACCTGACCGTTCGCAAGTTGGGACCGGCGCTCTACAACCTGATGCTTGGCGGCTTCCTCCCGCCGGAGTTCTCGGTGGTCGGGTTCGCCCGGCGGCCGATCTCGGACGACGAGTTCCGCGAGCTGTTGCGGCAGGGGATTGACCAGTACAGCCGCAACCGGCCGGTGAAGCCATCGGTCTGGAAGTCGTTTAGCCGCGGAATCGAGTATCACGCCGGTGATTTCAGCGACCCCGGCTCGTACGCGGACCTCGTCAAGCGGCTCGACCGCATCGACCGCGATCGCGGCACCGCGGGGAATCGCCTCATCTACCTCGCCGTCCCGCCCATCCTCTACCCGGAGATCGTCAAGCAGCTGGGGGCTGCGGGGCTGGCGGAGACGGGCGAAGAACGGCGTGACGCCAAGCGTGGCTGGGTTCGGGTCATCGTGGAGAAGCCGTTCGGCGCCGACATCGGCTCCGCTCGAAAGCTGAACCGCGAGATCGGCGAAGTCTTTAGCGAATCCCAGATCTACCGCATCGACCACTACCTGGGGAAGGAGACAGTCCAGAACCTGGCCGTCTTCCGGTTCGGGAATGGCCTCTTCGAGCCGATCTGGAACCGGCGCTACATCGACTCGGTGCAGATCACGGTGGCGGAGACGGTCGGCGTCGAGGGACGCGGCGAGTTCTACGACCAGACCGGCGCCCTGCGGGACATCGTGCAGAACCACGCCCTGCAGCTCATGACGATGTTCGCCATGGAGCCGCCCGTTGAATTCATGGCCTCCGATCTCCGTGACGAGAAGCTCAAAGTCCTGCGGGCGGTGAAGCCGATGACGGTTGCGGACGTTGCCGACAACGCGGTGCGTGGCCAGTATGTCTCGGGTTGGGTCGAGGGCCACAAGGTCCACGCCTACCGCGACGAACCTGAGGTCGATCCGGAGTCGGAGACGGAGACCTTCGTTGCGCTGAAGCTGGGCATCGACTCATGGCGCTGGGCGGGGGTGCCCTTCTACCTCCGCACCGGCAAGGCGATGCCGACGCGCGTCACGGAGATCGCCGTCCAGTTCCGCCGCGCGCCTCTGGCGCTTTTCGCGCGTGCCGGCGCGCCGCAGTTTGATCCGAACATCCTCGCCGTCCGCATCCAGCCAGACGAGGGGATCCTGATCCGCTTCGGCGCCAAGGTACCCGGCCAGGGCCTGCAGATCCGCAGCGTGAACATGGACTTCCGCTACGGGTCGAGCTTCGCGGTCGACTCGCCCGACGCGTACGAGACGCTCCTGCTGGACGCCATGATCGGGGATCCCTCGCTCTTCACCCGGGGCGACGAGTCGGAGCGCGCCTGGGAGATCCTCGACCCGGTGCTGCGCGCTTGGGCGGAGGGTCACGGCGGGCCGCTCCACTTCTACGGCGCAGGGACATGGGGCCCCCCGGCGGCGGACGAGCTGCTCGAACGCGACCAGCGCGCCTGGCGCCGGCTGTAGGCGTCGGGAACATGGCATCCCGTTCCGCGCAGCGCGAGCTCGCCGTCCATCGCCGCCTCATGGAGTTCGGCGAGGCGGAGACGCTCGCCACACCGGTCTGGGAGGCGAAGGGCACCGAAGTGGCCACCATCGAGGCGCAGCTCGCCCGCCTGTGGGGCCTGCCGGATGCCTCCGACGGAGACGGCGAGGCGCGCGTCACCGAGAAGGGCCTGCCGCACGCCCGCGCGTCGGTCCTCAACCTGATCGTGACCGTCGTGGATGCGCAGGCGGCCGAGCAAGTGGTGCAGACCATGATGAGCCTGGGGGTCCGCCACCCGTCGCGCGCCATCGTGCTGGTCGCGGATCATCAGGCTCGGGGCGATGCGCTCGATGCCCGCATCAGTACCCACTGCCACGTGGCGCCGGCGCTGGAGGACGAGCGGATCTGCTACGAGGAGGTCATCCTCACCGTTCGGGGGGAGGCCGCCGAGCATCTCTCCGGCGTCGTCGCGCCGCTTCTCATCCACGACCTGCCGACATTCGTGTGGTGGCCGGGCGATCCGCCGTTCGCGCATCCGGTCTTCGACCAGCTCGTGGAGCTCGGCGATCGGCTGGTGATCGACTCGGCGGACTTCAGCGACCTGCTGGTCGGCATGCGCCGCCTCGCGAACCTTCGGCATCGCAGCGGCGTCGGCGATCTCGCCTGGGAACGGCTGGCGAGCTGGCAGGAGCGCATCGCCCAGTTCTTCGATGCGCCGCGCTTCCGGCGCTACCTGCCGAACCTGAACCGCATGGTGATTCGCTACGCGGTGCCCGCAGGTCATCGACGCGCACCACGAACAAACCCGGAGATGCCCATCCACCAGGCTTCCGCCCCGATGGCGCAGGCGGTGCTGCTGGCCGGCTGGCTGGCGGCTCGCCTCGAGTGGCGCCGGTATAAGACGCTCGAATGGCTCGATGGACAGGGATTCCGGCTGCGCCTCGAGGGCCGTCACGAGATGGTCGACCTGCACATCCAGCCGGAGGAGACCGACAGCGTGGCTCCGGGGGAACTGACCAGCGTCCACATTCGCGCCTACGGCGAGACCGGAGCCGCCGAGTTCATCATCGACCGAACCGCGGACGAGGCGACCATCGCCACTAACGCCGACGGCATGACCGCGCTCCTGCGCCAGGTCGTCATGGAGGAGCCGAGGCCGGCGGAGCTGCTGAGCGCCCAACTGACGGCGAACCCCAAGGATCCGGTCTACGA
>VBJP01000001.1 GCA_005880165.1 Chloroflexota bacterium
CGGCCGACACCGCCACCGGGTCGAGGCCGAGGGGCTTCGCGATGATGTTCCCGTTGAGGAAGATGATGTAGGCCATGACCATGAAGGTGGTCAGGCCGGCACGAGCTTCCGTGCCGAGATCGGTCCCCCGTTCGCGGAACTTGAAGAACGACGCGATAGCGTCCACCGATCAGGTACCCTCCGCTGCCTGCCTGCGGCCGCTCGCTGTGCCGCGTTCCGACCCGCGGCGCGACCCGCGTGGATCGTAGCGTTCCGCTCCGTCCTAAGGCGCCAGTTTTCGCGCGGATCTGGTGTCATTCATTTGCCCAGTCGCGCCTACTCACATCGAACTGGTGCCAGATGGCTACCTGCAGACCGAGGGGGTGCCATCTCGCAAGGGTTTCGCGAGCAGGGAACAGGCTTCGACCGGGAAGGGGGCTCGCCATGCGATGGCCGGACCGTCTGAATTGCCGGCCAAAACCACGATGAGCGCGCGCTCAGGGGAAACGCCCGGGACGCGATAGGCGTGGTCGTCCTTGAGATCGGTTCCAGGACCAGAGCCATGAACCGTACCGATGGACTCGAGGGAAGCGAGGTCGATACTTACTGCAAGCAGGTTCGGATACGGGCGATCCTCGAGGAAGATGCCTACGCAGCCAGTTGCGCGCTCCAGCTGATGCAGGGCGACGCGGGGAATCGGGCCCGCAGCCGGCGCCGAAATGACCGGCTCAACGTGCTCGTAGCAATCCTGGTTCATCCCCTCGATGCTCGCACCCATGTCGAAGCGGACGTATCCCGAGACGATCGCAACCACGATCGTTGCGACGAAGAGGAGACCTATTACGCGCCACGCGATCAGATTCTTCCTCCTTACCTCCTGGAGAAGAGGTTCCAGAGGAGCGTGAGGATCAGGGATGCCAGGATCATGGTCGTCAGCGGGAAGTAGAAGCCGCCGTTCTTTCCCTCGATCGCGATATCGCCGGGCAGCCGGCCGATCGGCAGGCGAACACCCAGCGCCGACAGCCCGCCAACCACCACCAGCACGATGCCGATGAGCAGGACGAGGCGTCCCAGCTCAGGCGGCACCGCGTGCTCTTCGCTCGATTGCCGCGCGCATCGCAGCAAGCTGACCGGGGCTCCGGGTCGCATGCACCTCAGTTGCGCCTGTCGGGCGTCCCGTGTGCGGGTCTCCGGGATATCGCGGGTAGAGGTGCAGGTGGAGGTGAGGAATCGTGTTGCCGTGGATCTCGTAGTTCATCTTCACCGCGGCAACGTGGGTCTTCAGCGCCTCCGCAACCTGCATGGCATCAGCCCAGAACGAGGCGCCCCGGTCGGGCAACTCCCACGGTTCCACGACGTGCTGCTTCGAGATCACGCACGCGTAGCCGGGCAGCGCCGCCTGAACCGGGGCAGTCACCCAGCTCGCGTCGAGCTCGAGGAGCACGTCGCGCGGTCCATCGGTGCAGATTGGGCAGCCTGCGGGATCGCAGATGGCTCGCCAATGCTCAGGGTCCTCCCACGCCGGCATGGGCCTAGTCGAAGAGGCCGGGCTGCTGCGCCGGGGGCTGAGCCGATGCCGCCGACGCGGGAGGGGTCAGGCCCAGATGCTCCCAGGCGCCGGCTGTGAGCTGGCGGCCCCGAGACGTTCGTGCCAGCAGGCCAATCTGCATCAGGTAGGGCTCGACGACGTCCTCGAGCGTCTCGACCGGCTCGGAGATGGTGGCGGCCATCGTCTGCAGGCCGACCGGCCCGCCGGCATGGTGCTCGGCGATGGCCCGCAGCAGCTGGCGATCCATGGCGTCCAGCCCGCGCTCGTCGATCTCCATCAGGTCGAGGGCAGCCATCGCGAGCTCTGCGCTGACCGCGCCGTCGCCGCTCCCTCGCACCTGGGCGAAGTCGCGGACACGTTTCAGCAGCCGGTTGGCGATGCGCGGCGTGCCTCGGCTGCGCTGAGCGACGATCTCCGCTGCCGTGGGGGCCAGGGCGATCTCCAGGATGCCAGCGCTGCGTCGCAGGATCTGCTCCAGCTCCGGCCGGGTGTAGTAGTCGAGCCGATAGGTCGCCCCAAACCGCTCCCGCAACGGACCGGTGATGCTCCCCACCCGCGTGGTGGCCCCGATGACCGTGACGTGCTCGATCTGCAGCCGTACGGTTCGAGCGCCTGGTCCCTTGCCCAGCACCACGTCGAGGGCGAAATCCTCCATGGCTGGATACAGGATCTCTTCGACGACATGGCTGAGCCGATGGATCTCGTCGATGAACAGGATGTCGCCCTGGCCCAGACTGGTGAGGACCGCCGCGAGATCGCCCGCACGCTCGATGGCGGGTCCCGAGGTCGTGCGGATCTGGGCCCCGACCTCCGCAGCGACGATGTTCGCCAGGGTCGTCTTGCCCAGGCCCGGCGGGCCGTAGAGGAGGATGTGGTCGACCGGTTCGGACCGATGGCGTGCCGCATCGAGGAGGATGGCCAGGTTCTCCTTGACGCGCTGCTGGCCCGCGAACTCGTCCAGGCGGCGGGGCCGGACAGTGGTCTCGAGCGCGAGCTCCTCCGGGGCGACCTCGGCGGTGCTGACCCGCTCGATCGTCATGACGCAATCCCTCCGCCGCGGACAGAATCGAACATGTGAACGATTCTACGCGCGCTTCCAGCGCGGAAGCGCCCCGTGAAGTCATGCGCCGTCATCGGTCGTCTCGAGGCGGCGAAGGTCGAGCGGCGTGTCGACGTCCAGAGCGTGGTTGCCGACCTCGATCGCGGTCACCCAATCGGGATGCGCCAGGAGGAAATCGCGCAGGCCCTGGTCTCCAGCTGCGTCCGAGACAATCCCGAAGTGGCTGCGCTCGACGCAGACAGGTGGCGCCGGCTGGCCGTCGGCCGAGGCAGCGGTGATGGGCCGCTTACCGCGACCGGCGAGCACGGCCTCGATCGTCGCCGTGGACAGCGTTGGTTGAGTGCCTCGAACCCGAGCTGCAGCGAGACGCTCATCCCTCGCTCAGGATGGGGGTTGCGGACCCACGTGACGGGCTCGTGCGCGTGGGTTGGGAGACGCAACCAACCCGGGACAACGGCGAGGATCGGGTGCAGCCCTGCCGTGATCGCGAGCTCAAGCACGTGCTCCAGCATTGTCCGGTCCCCGATCCTCGCCAGCTGCTTTGGCGATCCGAAACGACGTGATTCGCCTGCGGCAAGAACCACCGCCGCGACCAGGCTGCCTTGGTCCGGTTCGAAAGACATCGGTCCATATACTGGCGCGAAATGCCCTCTGGTGACGTCTACGACGCGATCCCCAAGGTCGAGCTTCACTGTCATGTCGAGGGCACGGTCCAGCCATCCACCGTCGTCGAGCTGGCCCGGAAGAACGGCCGTCAGCTGCGCAGCGAGGACCCAACCGAGCTCTATCGGTACTCCTCGCTCAACTCGTTCCTGGAGATCTTCTGGCTGGTCCAGGAGCTGCTCAACGACCGCGACGATTGGGCGCGTGCCGCCTACGAGTCCATCGTGGACGCCACGCCTCACGGCCTCCGCTACCGCGAGATGTTCTTCACCCCGGCGCGCCACCTGGCCGCCGGGCAGAACCTGGCGGAGATCGTGGCCGGCCTCTCCGAGGGCATCGAACGGGCCGAGATGGAGACCGGCGCCCGGTGTGCGCTGATCTGCGACATCGATCGGGCATATGGCGGGGCCGCCGGCCTCGAGCTCGCCGAGCGCCTCGCGGACCTCCGGCGCGCCGGGCTCGCGGAGCGGGTGATCGGTCTTGGCATGGACTCCACTGAACGCGGCATCGACCCCCGGGAGTTCGCGGATGCCTTTCGGCTGGGCGGGTCCGTGGGTCTGCGGCTGACGTCGCACGCCGGTGAGGACACCGGACCTGACAACATCGCGACTGCCCTGGACACGCTGGGCATCGAGCGCATCGACCACGGGCTGGCGATTCTCGAGGACGAAGCGCTCACCCGCCGCGTCGCGGAGGAGCGGATCCCGCTCAATGTGTGCCCGAACTCGAACATCGTCATCGCCAACAGGTATGAAAGCCTCGAGCAGCACCCGTTCCGGCGGATGCGCCAGGCCGGGCTGCTCGCGACGTTGAACACGGATGACCCGGCGATGACGGACCTCGACCTCGGGAAGGAATACCGCACCGTCGCTCGCGCGCTTGGCATGGCCTGGTCGGAGATCGAGGAGGTCGCCCTCGACGGAGTCGAGGCAACGTGGCTGGACGAGGGCGAGAAGCGCTCGTTTCGCGCCCAGTTCGAGCGCGAGCTCGCGGAGATTCGACCGCCCGACGCGACCGCCGTTGTCTGAGGGCCCCCATACTGAAACGTGGCGACGTATCGCCGAATGCAGATGCTCTTACGCGACGGAAGCTAGCATCGCGGCGTGCCGAGGACCGCGCTGCCCCAACGACCGCCATTCACGCTGAGGGCGCGTCTGCTGACACCGCTTGGCGCAGGCGGTTATCGCTACGAATCCGACGCGCGGGTGGATGTCGACGACGGCGGACGGATTGCTGCGGTCACGGCGTGGAGCACTGCGGCCGACGCAATCGACCTGCGGCCGTGGTTGATCCTGCCTGGGATGGTGGACCTCCACCTCCACCTGCCCCAGCTGCCGAACGCCGGGCTGGGTGCGGGCCTCGACCTGCTCACCTGGCTCGAGCGCTACATCTTCCCGCTCGAGCGCGACTTCGATCGAAGTGCCGCGGAGCGGCTTGCCCCGGCGGCATTTCAGGCGATGGCTGCAGCGGGCACCACCACGGCGCTGATGTACGGCGCGGTCTTCGAGCCGAGCCTGGATGCCGCCTTCGAGGCGGCGGAGGCGCATGGCATCCGGGCGGTCATCGGCAAGGTGATGATGGACCGCCTGCGATATGACCCATCGCTGCCGGAGGCCAGCGTCCTCGAGACCAGCCTCCGCCAGAGCGCTGACCTCATCGACCGATGGCACGGCCGCGACAACGGCCGGCTGCGCTATGCGGTGACCCCTCGCTTCGCGGTGAGCTGCTCCGCGGACATGCTGCGCGAGTCCGCGGCTCTGGCGCGAGAAACCGGCGCCTACTGGCAGACCCACCTCGCGGAGGACCGCGAAGAGATCGCGGAGGTCCACCGTCTCTTCCCCGATGCCCTCGACTACACCGACGTCTACGACCGGGCCGGTGGCCTCGGCGAGCGGACGGTGCTGGCCCACGCGATCCATCTCTCCGACCGCGAGATCACCCGGCTCGCCGACACAAGCACCCGGATCGCGCACTGCCCCTCCTCGAACCTGTTCCTGGCCAGCGGCGCGATGCCCCTGGGCCGCTATCTCGACGCGGGCCTGGTCATCGGGCTTGGCTCGGACGTTTCCGCTGGTCCGGATCTGTCCCTCTTCGCCGTCATGCGCGCAGGTGCCTACACGCAGAGCGGGCTGCGAACGATGCTGGACGACCACTATTCCCCACTGGCACCGCCGGACTGGCTCCGGCTCGGCAGCCTCGAAGGCGCACGCGCGCTTGGCCTGGCGCACGCCATCGGCTCAGTCGAAGTGGGGAAGGAGGCGGACCTGATCGTCGTCGATCCTGCGCTCACCGCTCCACTCCCCCACCTCGACGCGGCTGAGCCCGAGGAGATCGCCAGCCGCCTCATCTTCCGCTCGCACCCGAACATGGTGCGGGCTGCTTGGGTGCGGGGCCGCCGCCTCGACGGCCCGCCGAATGCTTGATTCAGCAGACCTGCTGATCACGGGCGGCACAGTCGTGGACGGATCCGGCGGGTCCGGATTTGCGGCCGATCTCGCCGTGGTTGACGGGCGGATGCGGATCATCAGCGGCGAGGCAGCTAGGCCGCGCCAGGTGGACACACGGATCGACGCCACAGGAAGAGTGGTGTGTCCGGGGTTCATCGACCTCCACAGCCATTCGGGGCTGTGGATCCTGGCCGAGCCGCGCCACGAACCCAAAGTACGACAGGGCGTGACCACCGAGGTGGTCGGCGTGGATGGCAACGCCTACGCACCCTTCCGCCGGCGCGAGGACCTCGAGGCCTTCATGCGGCTCAACGGCGGGCTCGACGGGCGGCCGGAGATCGCCTACGACTGGGATTCGGTCGCGAGCTACCTCGACCGCTTCGACCGCGGCGTGGCGGTCAACGTCGCGTTCGTCGTGGGCAACTCGGCGCTGCGCATCGAGGCCATCGGCTGGGAGGACACGCCGGCCGATGCTTCCGCCCTCGATCGCATGGGCGGCACGCTCCGCGAGGGGATGGAGGAGGGCGCGTATGGGCTGTCGAGCGGCCTGGACTACCCACCTGGCTCCTACGCCTCAACCGACGAGCTCGTGCAGCTCACCGCCGAGGCATCCAGGTTCGGCGGCTTCTACCACACCCACGTCCGCTACACGCTCGGCGATCGGTTCCTTGACCCCTTCCGCGAGGCGATCGAGATCGGCACGCAAGGTGGCGGGCCGACGCACATCACGCACTTCTACCATCGGTCCGGCTACCCCGGAGGCCCGGAGCAGCTGCTGGGACTCGTGGAGGAGGCACGAGCCCGCGGGCAGGACGTGACCTTCGACACCTACCCGTACGAGTGGGCCAGCACCCGCCTGCTGATCCAGCTTCCGCAGTGGGTGCAGTCCGGTGGGCCGATGGCGCTCCTCGAGCGCCTTTCCAACCAGGGTGTCCGCGAGCGCCTGCGCGCGGAGGTGGGCCATCCCGGCGCGGCGTCGACCAGCACGGCAGGGTGGGCCGACATCAGGCTCGGGTATTTCGGCAGGCCGGCGAACCAGGCGTGGGAGGGCCGGACGCTGGCCGAATACATGGCCGAAACCGGCCGCGATGCCGTGGACGCCATCTGCGACCTCCTCCTCGCCGAGGATCTCCACGTCTCGCAGGTCACCAGCGGCCCGACCACTGACACGCTCCCCCGCTTCGTCGCGCATCCGCTGGGCATGGTGGGAACCGACTCGACCTTCGTTGGTGCGAAGCCCTCTCCGCGCACCTACGGGTCGTTTCCGCGCATCCTTGGCGAGTTCGTGCGCGAGAAGCGGATCATGGGGATGGAGGAGGCTGTGCGAAAGATGACCTCAGCGCCTGCGGCCCGCCTGGGACTGCGGCATCGCGGGGTGATTCGGGACGGCGCCGTCGCCGACCTCGTCGTCTTCGACCCGCAGACCGTCGCGGCGCTGGCCACCTACGACGAGCCCCGGCGATTCCCCGTGGGCATCGAGCACGTAATCGTCAACGGGACCCTCGTGGTACGGGATGGCGAGCACACCGGCGCGCTGCCAGGCCGTGCGCTTCGCCGCGGTAAGGATTGAGGCGTGGCCGACTCGAACCGCGACGAGGCTGCGGTGGAGGCCATCGCGCGTGCGATGGTCAAGGGCTGGCCCGCACGAATCGTCGACAAGGCCGCTCCGGGTTGGGCGCAGGTCCTGCTGGTTGCACCTGCGCATTTCGCCGAGCTCGCAGGAGAGGGGCAGCCCTAGAATTCCTAAACTGATAGCTTATTCCACATCAATATGATACGCTGGTGCCATGACCGCGGCTCGAATGCTCAATACAGCCCGCCGGCGCGCCGGCATGACGCAGCGCGCCCTCGCAAGAGCGACGGGTATTCCGCAGGCATCCATCGCGCGGATCGAGCGCGGGTTGACCGTTCCGCGTGTAGACACCTTGCAGCGGCTGCTCCGGGCCACAGGTCAGGACATCGAGCTCGAGCAGCGCCTCGGTCAGGGGATCGACCGGAGTGGCATCCGCGAACTCCTGGCACTTTCGCCGGAGGAGCGCATCCATCATGGCATGCGTGCCGCTCGATCCCTTGCCAGCTTCCTTGCGCAGGTCCGTGGCGAACGCATCCGCTGATACGCAGCCGGAGGCTGTCATCCGGCTTCTGAACCGCCATGGCGCTCACTACGTCGTCATCGGAGGCCTGGCTGCCACCGCGCATGGATCGCCGACGATCACGGAAGATATCGACATCTGTTACGCCCGCGAGGACGAGAATCTCGAGAGGCTCAGCCAAGCCTTACGCGAGATCCATGCAGAGCTTCGAGGCGCCGATCCCGGCCTCCCGTTTCGACTCGACGCGCGTTCATTGAAGAACGGCGATGCATTCACGCTTACGACGGACCTCGGCTGGATTGATATCCTCGGAACTCCCGCCGGGACAAGCGGGTTTGGCGATCTGGCATCCAACGCAGACGAAATTCACGCCTTTGGTGAGACGTTCCTGATCGCGAGCGTCGACGACCTCATTCGGATGAAGCGCGCCGCAGGGCGACCCAAGGACCGTGTCGAGCTGGAGATCCTCGGGGCGCTTCGCGAAGAGATCGAGCGACAGGAGGACGCGCGTGAGCGGTGAGTTCCCGTCCGAGGGCATGGCGCTCACGGTACTGCTGGTGGTTTCGGATCTCGATCGGTCCGTTGCCTTCTACCGCGACGTCCTTGGTGCCAGCCTGTACCGCGAATATGGCGGGACGTCGGCGGTCTTCAGCTTCGCGGGCACCTGGATCCTGCTCGTGACGGGTGGAGAGCCGACCAAGGACAAGCCCGATGTCACCTTCACACCGCCCGGCGATCCCAAGCTCGTGGATCACGAGTTCACGATCCGCGTCCCGGACGGCCAGGCGGCGTACGACACGCTCAGCAGCCGCGGAGCGGAGTTCCTGACGCCTCCGGTCGACTGGGGCGGCGAGATCCGGGCGTTCTTCCGCGATCCGGATGGCCACCTCATCGAGATCAGCCAGGCCGGATGAGCGGCAGGCTGGTATCGTCGGGCGAGGAGGAATGAGGCGCGGATGAGCATACGAACCGTGCCGCCGGCAGGGGCACCGACGATGCCGGTCGTCGAGACGCCGGTCGTGGTTCCGCCCGGAACTCCGACTCCCGGACTTGCGAGGCCTGCCTATCCTCTCCGACGCGAAGGGCCCGAGAAGCTGACCGGGCTCGCGAAGTACGCGGATGATCTCGTTTTCCCGGGTGCATGGTTCGGTGCGACCGTGCGCTCCAGGGAACCGCATTCGCAGCTGCTGGGCATCGACCTGGATCCGACCTTCGACTGGAGCAAGGTCGCGGTTGTCACCGCCAAGGACATTCCAGGCCCCAACGTCGTGTCGCTCATCTCGGACGACCAGCCGATCCTCATCCCCACCGGTGGCGAGATTCAGCACCAGGCGGAGCCCGTCTGCCTCCTGGCGTCGCCGGATCGAGACACGCTTCGCGCTGCGAAGCAACGAGTGACGCTGCGAACCGAACGGCTGGACCCCACCTTCGACCCCGAACAATCAACGCGCGAGTTCGCCCACTACACGATCGGGCGCGGCAACGTCGAGGGGGCGATGGCCAAGGCCGACCACGTGATCGAGGGCACGTATCGGGTCGGTCACCAGGAGCAGCTCTACATTGAGGGGCAGGCCATGATCGCCGTTCCCCGCGACGACGGCGGCGTCACCATCCATGGCTCCTGCCAGTGCCCGTACTACATCCACACGGCGATGACCAAGGCGCTGAACATGACGAGCCAGAAGGTGGTGGTCATCCAGTCGGAGACCGGCGGCGGGTTCGGCGGCAAGGAGGAGTACCCGTCGATGATCGCCCTCCACGCCGCCCTCCTCGCGCTCAAGGTCCACAAGCCGGTGCGGATGATCTACGACCGCCACGAGGACATCAGCGCCACCACCAAGCGCCATCCAGCCATCGTGCGCTATCGAACCGGGGTCAGCCGAGACGGCGAGCTGCTCGCCCAGGACATCGAAGTGATCATGGACGCAGGGGCCTATACCACGCTCACGCCCGTCGTCCTCTCCCGGGGCGCGATCCACGCCGGCGGTCCGTATCGGTGCGAGAACGTGCGGATCATCGGTCGTGCGATGGCAACGAATACGCCACCCAACGGTGCCTTCCGCGGCTTTGGCGCTCCGCAGACACAGTTCGCGGCAGAGATGCAGGTCAACCGAGCAGCTGAAACCCTGAACGTCTCCCCGCTCGACCTGCGTCGCCGCTGGGCCTATCGCGAGGGCGATACGACGCCCACCGGCCAGGTGCTGCGCGAGAGCGTCGGGTCACACGAGGTCCTCGAGGCGGCCGCCAAGACGGGAGCGTACGAGCGCCATCGCAACCAGAACCGCGAGGCGCGCGAGCTGCGCACGGCCGGTGCCCGCATCGCCTCGGGAACCGGGTTGGCGATGGCCTGGCACGGGGCAGGCTTCACCGGCTCGGGCGAGGTCCATCTCGCCAGCGTCGCCTCCCTCGAATTGACCGATGACGGCCGCATCCGGGTCCTGACCGCTTCCACCGAGATGGGACAGGGCACCAAGACGATCTTCCCACAGCTCGTCGCGGAAGCACTTGGGGTGGAGAACGACGAGGTCGAGATCGCGCCGCAGGACACTTCGATCGTGCCCAACTCGGGCCCGACTGTCGCATCGCGGACCGCGATGGTGGTGGGCGGCCTCCTCATCAAGGCCGCAGGGAAGCTCCGCGAACTGGTCGAGGCGGACACCGGCATGGCATTCGCGGATGGCTACCGGACGTTTGCTGCCGAGCACGGTCCGATTCGCGTCGACGAGCAGTTCAGCCCCTATCCCGGTGAGCCGTTCGACGACAAAACGTATACCGGCGACGCGTATCCGTGCTTCGGCTGGGCCGCGTGTGTCGCAGACGTCGATGTCGACCTCGACACCGGCGAGGTGACGGTGAGGTCGGCCGTCTCAGCGGACGACATCGGTCACGTCATCCACCCGGTCCTGGCCGAGGGCCAGGTGGAGGGCGGGACGCTCCAGGCGGTCGGATACGCCACGATCGAGGAGATCAAGCTGACCGATGGCCGCTACCAGAACGACCGGCTGGCGACCTATCTGATCCCGACGGCGCTCGACGCTCCGCGCATCACCTCCATCCTCATTGAGAAGCCGTATTCGGGTTCGCCGCACGGCGCCAAGGGAGTCGGCGAGCTGCCGATGGACGTCGCCGCGCCGGCGGTGCTGGACGCCATCCACGACGCGACCGGCGTCTGGATTCATGAGCTGCCCGCCACCCCGGAGCGCGTCCTGGCGGCCCTGGCCGGCATCCAGGCGCCGCCCCTTCCAGGAGCGAGCGCATCGGCGCCGGCAAAGTAATGACGTACAGGTTCCACGTCAACGGCGAAGCCGTCGAGATGGAGGCGCCCGGCATGCGCCGCCTGCTCGATGTCCTCAGGGAGGATCTAGGGCTGACGGGTACCAAGGAGGGGTGCGGCGAGGGCGAGTGCGGCGCCTGCTCCGTCCTGATCGACCGGGCGGTCGTCGACTCCTGTCTCGTCCCGTTATGCCAGGTCGAGGGGGCATCGGTCTCGACGGTCGAAGGACTGGCCGATGGCGACAGCCTGGACGTGCTGCAGGCCGCCTTCCTGGAGACGGGCGGAGCTCAGTGCGGCATCTGCACGCCGGGGATGCTGCTGGCAGGTCATGCGTACCTCGCGGCGCTGCCGGCCGGCGAGGAGGCAGACGACGACGCCATCCGCGAGGCGATCGCCGGGAACCTGTGCCGCTGCACCGGCTACACCAAGATCGTCGAGGCCATTGCGCTGGCGGTTGACCGACGGTCCGCCGACGGGCCAGGCGCCTGACTCGGCCGGACCGATGCCTCGCCCATTCGAGCCCGCGGTCGACTGCCCGACCTCCCTGGCGGAGGCCTATTCGCTGCTCGAGCCGTCCGCCGACGGCCGCGTGCGACCCATCGCCGGCGGCACGGACCTCATGGTGCAGATCACCGGCGAGCTCGGCGAGCCGCCAGAGCGCGTCGTCGACCTGTGGCGGCTGGACGAGCTCAGGGGGATTCGCGAGGACGGGGATGCGCTGGTCCTCGGCGCGCTGACCACCTACACCGAGCTGCGTCGCTCGCCGCTCATCGCGCGACATCTGCCCGTCCTTGCGGAGGTTGCCGCGACGATTGGAGCGGCGCAGATCCAGAACCGCGGCACGCTCGGCGGAAACATCGCCAACGCCTCCCCGGCTGGTGACACCCTCCCCCTGCTCCTTGCGGCCGACGCCGAGATCGTGCTGGGCGGACCTCGCGGCGAGCGCAGCGTGCCGGCGAGCGAATTCTTCCCGGCCTATCGGCGCACGGCTCGAGCCGACGACGAGCTGGTTCTTCGCGTCCGAATCCCGCTCCGCGCCGACCGCCAGGTGCGATTCCGCAAGGTCGGCACGCGGCGCGCACAGGCGATCAGCAAGGTCGTGGTGGCTCTCTCGTGGAGCACAGATGGTGGCGTGGGGTCCACAGCGTCCGCGAGGTCGTGGACCCACGTGCGGCTCGCCCTGGGATCGGTGGCGCCCACTCCGATCCGCGCGCTCAAGACCGAGGCCGCCCTGGAGGGCGCGATCCCGACGCGGGAAGTCGGCGACCTCGCCGCCGCCACCCTCGAGGACGAGATCCAGCCGATCGACGACGTGCGCTCGACGGCCGACTACCGCCGCGCGGTTGCCGGGCGCGTGCTCCATCGGCTCATCAGGGATGAAGGGGAATGGTGAAACCGCCCGATCCTTCGGAGGTAAAGGTCTTCAGCTCGGCTGCGGAACTTCGTGGCTGGTTCGAGAAGCACCATGCCACGGAGACCGAGGCCTGGATCGGCTACTACCGGAAGGGGGTGCCGAAGACCTCCGTCGCCTACCTGGAGGCCGTCGACGAGGGGCTCTGCTTCGGCTGGGTGGATAGCGTCGGATACCGGGTCGGCGACGAGCTCTACACCAACCGCTTCACGCCGCGGCGGAAGGGCAGCACGTGGAGTGCGAGGAACGTCGAGAGGGTTCGCGAGCTCATGGCAGAGGGCCGCATGCACCCAGCCGGCATCGCCGCCTTCGAAGCGCGCACAGAGAACAGGACCGGGATCTACTCGTACGAGAATCGGCCGGCCGACCTCCCATCGGTCTATCTCACGCAGCTCAAGGCGAACGCTGCAGCCTGGCGTTTCTGGCAAGCCCAAACGCCGGGCTATCGGCGCAGCGCGACCTGGTGGGTGGTCAGCGCCAAGCAGGAGGCGACGCGCGACAAGCGGCTTACCATGCTGATTCAGGATTCGGCCGCTGGACGGTTCGTCAAGCCGTACACCTATGGACGTGCATCGAATGGCCGGCCCCGCCAGGCGTGAACCGGACCTCGAGGAGCTGAAAAGGCAGGCCGTCGTGGACGGGCGGCGACCGGTGGTCGGGGCGATCCTTCGCAACCGCGAGGGCGAGGTCTTCGTCCACCGGCGCGGTCCGGGCAGGGTCTTCCTGCCGAACGGGTGGGACGTGCTGGGTGGCCACGTCGAGGATGGCGAATCGCTGCTCGAAGCGCTGGCGCGCGAGATCGAGGAAGAGAGTGGCTGGACGCTGACCGGCCGGCCCGAGCTGATCTATACCGTCGACTGGGAGACGAACGAGGGGGGATCGCCGAATCGCCGACGCGAGTTCGACTTCCTGGTGGAGGTGGACGGCGACCTCGAGCATCCGCGCATCGAACGCCCGCAGCACACCGAATACCGGTGGATCGGACGCGACGAGATCCATGTGCTCGACGAGAACGATGGGCGGGACTTCGGGATCGTGCGGCACATCGTCGAACTCGGGCTGGACGCGCCGCCGACCGGCTCGCCTACCATGAGACAGCCGTGATCGACGTCCCGCCTGGTCTCAGCGTCACCGCGCAGGGCCCTGCCCATCTGCCCGAGGTCCTCACACCGGAGGCGCTCGGCTTCGTGGCCGACCTGCATCGGCGCTTCAACCCGGAGCGCCAGAGGCTGATGGCGGCCAGGCGCGATCGGCAGGCCGCTTTCGACGGCGGAGCGTTGCCAGACTTTCTGCCGGAGACCGTGCACATTCGCGACGATTCGAGCTGGAGCGTGGCATCGGCTCCTCCGGATCTGGACGACCGCCGCGTGGAGATCACCGGTCCCGCCGAACCCAAGATGATGATCAACGCGCTGAACTCGGGTGCGCGCGTCTTCATGGCGGACTTCGAGGACGCCCTCTCCCCCACCTGGGAGAACGTGATCACCGGCCAATGGGCGGTGCGCGAAGCGGTACGTCATCGGCTCAGCTTCCAAACCGATGAGAAGACCTACGGCCTTGGCCAACGCCTGGCCACACTGGTCATCAGGCCCCGTGGCTGGCACCTGGACGAGGCGCACATCCTGGTCGATGGCTCCCCCGTCTCGGCCAGCCTGTTCGACTTTGGCCTGACCTTCTTCCACAACGCCCGCGAGCAGCTCGAGCGTGGCTCCGGTCCGTATTTCTACCTGCCCAAGCTCGAATCGCACGTCGAGGCGCGCCTCTGGAACGACGTGTTCGCCGTGGCGCAGGAGCGGGTCGGCGTTCCTCGGGGCTCAGTCCGTGCCACGGTGCTGATCGAGACGATCCTGGCCGCCTTCGAGATGGACGAGATCCTGTACGAGCTGCGCGACCACGCCGCCGGGCTCAACGCGGGCCGCTGGGACTACATCTTCTCGATCATCAAGAAGTTCCACTCCCGGGCCGACAAGATCCTGCCGGATCGCGGGCAGGTGACCATGGCCGTCCCGTTCATGCGCGCCTACCAGCAGCTGCTGGTTCGGACGTGTCACGCCCGCGGGGCGCACGCCATCGGGGGCATGAGCGCCTTCATACCCAACCGACGTGAGCCGGAGGTGACCGAGCGGGCGCTGGCTGCCGTGCGCGAGGACAAGGAGCGAGAGGCCGGCGATGGCTCGGACGGGACCTGGGTGGCCCATCCAGACCTCGTGCCAGTGGCAGGCGAGGTGTTCGACCGGGTCCTCGGCGAGCGGCCCAACCAGAAGCAGAAGGCGCGGATGGATGTGACCCCGACTGCAGCCCAGCTGCTCGACGTCTCCGTCCCCGGCGGGGCGATCACCGAGCGTGGTGTGCGAGGAAACGTCAGTGTCGGCCTGTCATACCTGGCCTCCTGGCTGGCCGGGAACGGAGCGGCGGCGATCAACAACCTCATGGAAGATGCCGCGACCGCTGAGATCAGCCGTTCGCAGCTCTGGCAGTGGCGAACGCATGGCGTGCAGCTGGCTGACGGAAGGCCGATGTCTGCCGATCTCTACGCAGGCGTGCGCGACGAGGAGCTCACCCGGCTCCGCAGGGCCCTCCCCAACTTCCAGTGGACCGATGCGGCTGCCCTGCTGGACGAGCTGGTGCTGTCGGATCGATTCGCGGAGTTCTTGACCCTCCTCGCCTATCCCCGGCTCGTCTGACCGATTTCCAGCGGTCGCTAATCTGCAAGCAGATGGAATCCCTGCAGCCCGTCCCTTCCAACGATCCGGCGGACGACCAAGCCTGGCGAGAGGTCTTCATGGGCTACGATCCGGGGCTGCTGAAAATGCGCAGGTTCTTCCTTCGCATTCCGTCGAACCCGCGTTGCAAGCTGTGCGCAGCGCCGTTCGGCGGGGTGGGAGGCGGCCTGGCGCGAATCTTCTGGCACGCACCGACGGGGCGGAATCCTCTGCTCTGCCGGGCCTGCGACGGGATGTTCAGAAAGCATCCTGGCGGAGCCGAAGTCGAGATCTCCGTCCTCTTCGCCGATGTCCGGGGCTCAACGGGACTCGCTGAGAACGCATCCCCAGCGCAGTTCCGCAATCGCCTCCAGGCCTTCTACAAGGCCGCCTGGGACGCGATCAACAACCGCGACGGCATCCTGGACAAGTTCCTGGGCGACGGCGTCATGGCGCTCTTCATCCCGGGCATCGCCGGTGAGCTGCATGCTGCGCGAGCTGTGGCGGCCGGGCGCGACCTGGTGGCCGCCGTCGAGCGGCTGCCCGACCCTCGGCTGCCAGTTGGCGTCGGGATCCACTCGGGCATCGCCTACGTAGGCATCGTCGGAAACGCGGAAGATCGCGACTTTTCCGCGCTGGGTGACGTCGTGAACGTCGCCGCCAGGCTCGGGTCGGTCGCGAAGGCAGGCGAGCTGCTCGTCTCGACCGAGGCGGCGCGCGCAGCGGCGGTGACCTCCAGCGTCGCGCCGCAGATGCTCGAGCTCAAGGGGCGCCACCAGCCGCTCGAGGTGATCAGCCTCTAGTCGCGGGCCACGGTTGAGGCGGGGATACGCTCGAGGAACCGACCGGCGCCCCGCCGTCCGACGAATAACCCATCTCGGATCACCGGGCGGCCCCGCAGGAGGACGGTGCGCACCGATCCCGCGACCACCGTGCCCTCGTACGGCGTGAAGTCCGAATAGTGGTGTAGGTCGGCCTGTCGGATCGTGCGCTGTGCCGAGAGGTCGAACAGGACCAGGTCGGCGTCCTTGCCCACCTCGACGGCTCCCTTGCTCGGCAGGCCAAAGAGACGGGCGGGGGTCGTGGCCAGCACGTCCACCAGGCGCTCGCCACTGATCTCCCCGCGGGCCGCTCCGGTGCCGTGCACAACCCTAAGCAGCGTCTCGATGCCCGGTGCACCGTTGCTGATCTCCGGAAACGGCGGAGCGGGCATCCGTTTCTCGACGGCCAGGCGGTCCGGGACATGGTCGCTGGCGACCAGGTCGAGGCCGCCCGCCCGTAGCCCCAGCCAGAGCGCCCGACGATCGGCATCGGTTCGCAGCGGTGGCGAGATCACCGACCGGATCACCTCGCCCTCGTCTGGGCTCGCGTAGCGCGCGGCCGTGAGCGCGAGGTAGTGCGGGCAGGTCTCGGCGTACACCGGCCAGCCCCTGGCCTTGGCGGCCACCACCTCCGCCAGGGCGTCCGCCGACGACAGGTGGACGATGTAGACCGGTGCCTGCGCGGCGCGTGCGAGCGCGATGGCCCGATGCGTTGCCTCCGCCTCCGCGTAAGCGGGCCGGGTCTCCGCGTGATAGCGGGCCGCGACGTTGCCCGCGGCCAGGGCGCCAGCCACCAGCGCGTCGATGATGGCAGCGCGGAAGACCTCGTACAGGCGGTCATCGGTCAGGCGGAAGTCGTAGACCATGAAGGCCTTGAAGCTCGGTACCCCGGAGGCGACCAGGGCGGGCAGGTCCGCGATCGGGTCCTCGTGTCGGCCGGTGATGACCGCCGAGAGGCCAAAGTCGACGGCCGATTCCCCCTCAGTGCGGTCCCGAAACTCCTGCACGCCACGCAGCAGCGAGCCCGCGCCCTCCTCGCTGATGCCGGTGCCCGGGTTGTTGAATGCTAGGAAGGTCGTCGTTCCGCCGAAGGCCGCCGCCACCGAATCGTCGTAGAAGCGATCTGGCTCGCCGTCGCTCGGCAGCCGGACATGGGTGTGCACGTCGACACAGCCCGGCATCACGAGGAGACCGGTCGCGTCGATGATCTGAGCCTGGGGACTGCGCGCGACCAAGCCCGGAGCGACCGCCTCGACCTTGCCGTCGGCGATGGCGACGTCGGCGCTGAAGGACCGAGCAGCCGTGACGACCGTGCCCCCGGTCACGACGAGGTCGGTCACGCCCGATCAGACGGTTCGTCGCCCTCCAGCGTTCGGTCACGCTCGCCCCGTGCCTTCACGCTGCGAGCCACCCGTCGACGCCCGCGCGGTCCGATGAGCTTCGACGTGCGGTAGACGAACTCCGATCCTCCCCACCAACCCCACGGCGAGAAACCGCGTGGCGTGATGACCAGGTCCGGCGGCGGGCTGAGATGCTCACGACGCCCTTCCTGCGTACGACCAGGCCTCGTGAGGACCGCGATGAGGAGGACTACCACCACCAGGATCACTACCAGGAGCGGATCAGGCATCCCGGTCCCCGCTATCTGCCTCGGTGATGTGGATAGGCTGTGCGCCTTCCCACAGCGTGCGCCTCCCCACCTCCCGCAGCCGACCACGCCATCCTTCGTCGGGTGTCACGGTAGCGAAGTGGTTCCCGGCCAGCTGGCCGAGCTTGCTCGAGAAGGCGCATGCGCCATACGGGAAGAGGATCTCGCACTCGGACAGCTCCCCGGTGTAGATCAGCAGCTCTCCTGGGGCAGGATGCGAGGTGTGGTGCTCGTAGCCGACGCCCACCTTCAGGTCGCCGAACGGAATCCACGTGGACTCGCCGCTCCAGCGGCAGTGGATGAGGCGGTTGGTGATGGGCAGGAGCCGGCGTACCGCGTCTACCGTGCGGGGCGCATCGGCCTCCCATCCGGCGCTAAAGTGAAGGTCGCCGACCTGGATCGAGAGTTGGCCCACCCGCGGAGGATAGCGTGGCGAAGGTTCGCCCGACGATCTCGACTCACGTGCTCGACCTGGAGACCGGCGCGCCGGCAGCGAGCTTTCCGGTGGCCCTCTTTCGGCTAGGCGAGGATGGCCAGCCTGAGCTCTTGACGGAGGCGGAGACCGATGGCGACGGTCGCGTGCCATCCCTGGTCAAGGGCCTGCTCCGCCCAGGGAGCTACCAGCTGATCTTCGATGTGGCCGCCTATCTGGATGGGACGGATCGCGATCCGGCATTCTTCGAGAACATGGCCGTCGGCTTCCGCATCGAGGATCCTGCGCGGAGCTACCACGTGCCGCTGCTGCTGACGCCGTTCGGTCTCTCGACCTACCGCGGAAGCTGACCCGATGCCCAGCGTGACGGTACGCACGATGACCGCCGAGGATGCGGACTGGGCGGATCGCTTGCTGAGCGGCTACCAGGCGACGCGCATGACGGCGCGCCTTGGCGAGCTCCTCGATCCGCTCGAGCTGCCGGGGCTCGTCGCCGAGGTCGGTGGCTCGCCGGTTGGCCTGCTCACCTACCAGGTCGAGGGCGACCAGATGGAGGCCCTGACCATGCACGCCCAGGCTTCCGGGCACGGCGCCGGCTCGGCGCTGCTGGCGGCCGCCGTGGTCGAGGCCCGTCATGCGAAAGCTCGACGGCTCTGGCTGGTGACGACCAACGACAACCTGAGCGCGATCCGCTTCTATCTGCGACGGGGCATGCACGTCGCCCGCGTGCACGAGGGCGCGGTCGACCGGGATCGCCAGCTCAAGCCGGAGATGGCCCGCGTGAACGGGGAGAACGGCATCCCGATGCGCGACCTGGTTGAGTTCGAGCTGGATCCGGCGGCGTGGGAGCCGGGAACCGCCGAGTTCCCGGAGATGCGCGACCTGAACCTGCTGCCGCCTGAGTCCGCCCAGGCGCTGCTCTCTCCGCTGTTCGAGGGCGCTCCCCGCTTTCTGGTCCGGCTGGTGGCGGCGCGCCCCTTCGAAGGCGATGACGACTTTGTCGAAGGCGCGCGACGCGTCGCGCGCGAGCTGCCGGACGAGGAGGCGATCGAGCTGGTGAACGCGCATCCGCGCATCGGTGCCGATCCGAGCTCCCTCTCTGCGATGAGCAGCGCCGAGCAGCGCAGCGTGGCGCGGGGCAGCGAGGATGACGATTTCAGCGGGAACGGCGAGGAGCCGTGGGTCGCGGAAGAGCTCGCCATCCTCAACGACGCCTATGAGCGGATATTCGGATTCCGATTCGCGGTCTTCGTGGCCGGACGTCCCAAGTCGGAGATCATCCCGCTCATCGAGG
>VBJP01000201.1 GCA_005880165.1 Chloroflexota bacterium
CGCACCGCGACGCAGCGGTATGCGCAATACCTGACGCTGCCGG
This sequence comes from Chloroflexota bacterium, assembly GCA_005880165.1. Classification (GTDB taxonomy): domain Bacteria; phylum Chloroflexota; class Limnocylindria; order QHBO01; family QHBO01; genus CF-82. Next base: position 44 of record VBJP01000201.1, read on the forward strand.
CCACCGGGCAACCGGGTATGGCCGAGATCGAGCCTGGGCCGACGCCCGCGGCGGACCTGCTGCGTGGCGAGCAATCGGTTTACCAGGTCGTCGCATTCTCCGCGCCGAACGCCGACCCTGTCACCGGCAACTTCGGGATGGAGATCCGGCTCGGCTACGAGATCGGGCCGGATGGGACGCGACCGATCAAGGGAGGTTCGGTCAGCGGCAACCTGTTCGAGGCGATGGCGGATGCCCGCTTCTCCGCGGAAACTGCCGAGTTCGCCTGGTTTGCCGGGCCTCGCGCCATCCGCTTCGAATCGATGCAGGTGGCGGGCGAGGACGCCTAGCCGGCCCCGGCATCGCGCAGGGTGCTGGTCAACTGCACTTGGCACGCTTTCTGCGCCGCTCAGGCCGGCGTGCGGAGAAACGCCCACCTCAAGCGGCTGATGGCTTCGCTGCGGCGCACCATCGCCGCCGAGCGGCAGCTGCTGCCGCATCCCCTCTTCAGCATCGGCGCGGCCCACGTCATGGTCCAGGCGCGCGCCGACCTTCGCCGCCTCGAACGTCGCCGCCTGCGCTCCGCTCGCTAGCCTGGCGCGCCGGAGCTTGGTGGTCGGCAGACGCCGGCGCGATGCTACGCTGCGGGCGCCAACGTGCGCGCCCAAACGCGCCAGCTGGAGGTGAACGGTGGCCAAAGGCGATCGCGTCGAGGCGGTGGTCGACACAGGTCAGGGTACGCAGACCTTTGTCATCGAAGCCACGCGCGCTGGGCGGCGGCTCGAGGTGACCACCACCCGCGGAGTGGTGGAGGTGAGTGAGGTGACCCGGACCGGGACTCCGGTCCGCACCGGGCGCTTCATGTCGAGCCGACTCATCGCCCTTGTCGAGCACCCGTTCCATGAAGGCCGCGACGCCAAGGTCGAGGTTTCGACCCGCCGGCGCATCACGAGGACTGACGAGCCCTCCTGAAATCCGGCACGGCGGACCACTGCCCGCCGTCCCTCGGCATCGGTCTACACCGAGCGCTGGTAGGACCGAAAGGCGCGGATGGCCAGCCACATGGCCGCCGCGGCGACCGCCGACAGACCGCCGATCCGCGGCAGGATGAAGCTCCAGTCCGGATTCGAAGCAAGAGCTGCGCGCCCGGCCTCGACGGCCCAGTTGACCGGGTTGAAACGAGCCATGAAGGCGATCCAGTCCGGCACGATGTTGAGTGGCATGAACGCGGCGGACAGGAAGGAGAGCGGCAGGACCAGGAACGACGAGAAGCCGATCACCGATTCCCGCTGCCTGACGACCAATGCCAGCGCATCCGAGATCGCGGCGAACGCCGCTCCAACGAGCATCGCGCACACCGTGAGCGCCGCATAGCCGAGGATCCCGCCCTCGAAACGGGCACCGAGCAACAGCGCTACGCCACCAATAATGATCGCCTCGATGCCGAGCACCACCAGCTCGTACGCGATGCGGCCCACGATCAGGGAGCTGCGATGGGCGGGCGACACGAGGAACCGGTCCATGATGGCGTGATCGAGGTCCTCGATGATCCCCATCCCGCTCCATCCGCACGAGAAAAGCGCGGTCATCACCAGGACACCCGGCGTCAGGAAGTCCACGTACGAGTCGGCAGACCCGAATCCGGGAATCTCCGCCACGTTCCTGAAGAGGGCGCTGAACAGGAAGAGCCAGATGAACGGCTGGACGATGGTGATGGCCAGGAACCACGGCTGGCGGATGAAGGCCCGGACGTGGCGCCCGGTCATGAAATAGGACTGTGCGATGGCGGTCATGTCAGGAAGCCTCCTCTGCCAGGGCACGGAATGCCCGGCCGGTATGCCGAAGGTAGACGTCATCGAGAGACGGGCGGGCGATCGTGACGGTGGCGACCGGAATCCCGGCGCCGTCGAGTGCCGCCAGCACCGCTGGTAGCGCGCTCGCCGCGTGGTCCGCACGGGCTCGCAGGATCGCGCCGTCGAGGCTTGTCTCGCGCAGGCCGCTGAGGCCCGCGAGCGTGGCGGCCGCCCGCTGGCCGGCATCCGGTTCGCGCAGCTCGACATTGATGGCGTCGCCGCGAAGCTCCGCCTTCAGCTCATCCGGGGTGCCCTCCGCCACCAGCCGACCTTGATCCACGATCGCGAGCCGGCGAGCGAGGCGGTCCGCCTCTTCCAGGTAATGAGTGGTCATCAGGATCGTCAGGCCGTCTTCGCGCGTGAGGCGCGCGATCTCGTCCCACAAGTCGGCCCTCGCCTCCGGATCGAGGCCGGTGGTCGGCTCGTCCAGGAAGAGCACGCTGGGCCGATGGACCAGGCCCATCGCGACGTCCAGCTTGCGCTGCATGCCGCCCGAGTACGTGCGAACCACGCGGTTCGCCGCATCGGACAGGGAGAAGCGTTCGAGCAGCTCATCGACGCGCGCTGCCAGCAGCGCCCCGCGCATGCCGTAGACCCGGCCCTGCAGCACCAGGTTCTCGCGTCCGGTGGCCTCCGGATCGACCGCAGACTGCTGGCTCACCGAACCGATTGTGTGACGCACGCGATCAGGCTCGCGGATCACGTCCCAGCCGGCGACCGTCGCGGCGCCACCATCTGGCCGCGAGAGGGTGGTGAGAATCTTGACGGTTGTCGACTTCCCCGCGCCGTTCGGCCCCAAGAGGCCAAAGATGGAACCCGATTCAACGGAGAACGTCAGGCCGTCAAGTGCCCGAACGTCCCCGGGGTAGGTTTTCACCAGGTCGCGTGCCTCGATGACGGGCGCGCTGGCTTGCACAAACATCGCCGTTTCCTCGTATCGCCTGTCCCGTGGATCGATTACTCTGTCGTCGCGAATGGCTGGACGATAAAGTATCTTAGTCACTAAGATAATCACATCATGAGTGAACCACGGGAGGGTGTCAAGGGGGACGGCGAGGAAGGCCTCGGCCCGCTCCTCGCGCGGGCGCTCACCTCGCAGGCCGTTGCGTACTACGAGGCATTGGCCGAGCGGATGGGGCTGAACGCCACCGACCTGCGCAGCCTGGAACTGCTGAACGCCGAGACCAACGTCACGCCCGGCCGGCTTGCAGAGTTGACCGGCCTCACCTCCGGCGCTGTCACCGGCGTGTTGGATCGGCTCGAAGAGGCAGGCTTCGTCCAGCGCGAACCGGATCCCACGGACCGGCGCCGAATTCTGGTGCGGCTCATTCCCGACAGAGCTCGCGAGCTGGCCACCACGCTCCAGCCCCTCGCCCGCGCGACCGATACGCTGTTGACGCGTTACGCCCCCGCCGAGCGCGCGGCGATTGCTGACTACCTGCAACGGGCCGCCGGGGCGGTGGAGGCCGAGACGGCTCGCCTGCGCGTGGCTGCGCGAGGCGGCTTTATCGGTGAGACGTACGTTGCGCCCCTCGGCCGAGCGACGCGTGGGCGGCTCGTCTTCGACTCCGGGGCGCCACGGGTCTCGATGAACGTCGCGCCGTTCGGTCCGAGCGCCAGCGCCAGGATCATCATGGAGACCAGTGCGTCGCGGCTCTCCTTCAAGGGACCCACGCCGGTTGACGAGCTCGTGCACGGCACCTTCGAGGGTCCGCTGCCCGACATGCGCGCGAATGACGGTGAGGTGACCGTCCGCTATCGCCGGACGCCGTTCGCCAGCCGGGGGGCGCACCTGGCGCTCAATCCGACGATCCCGTGGACAGTGGAGCTGAGCGGAGGCATCACGGATCTGACGGGGAGCCTGGGGGGCGTTGCGTTCGCGGGGCTCGAGCTGCGTGGCGGGACGAACCACCTGAAGCTCGAACTGCCGGCACCGGCCGGCACGGTGCCGATTCGGATCAGTGGTGTGGCCAGCAGCATCGCGCTGAAGCGCCCGCCGGGTGTGCCGGTCATGCTGCGCGTCAAGGGCGGGATCTCACACCTTCGTCTTGACGCCGAGCGCCACAGCTCGGTGAGCGGAGAGCGCCGCTTTGCATCCGAGGGGTTTGGATCGGCACTGGACCGCTATGAGGTAGAAGTCCTCGACGGCGCCAGCGACATCAAGATCGGAACGCGCTAGGTTCGTGCCTCACCTCAGCACGGACGGCGTCCCGCGTTCAGCCGTCCGAGAACGCGGTCACCGGCTGGCCGGCACGACGAGGCCGCTGCCTCACGGCAGCGGCCGGTCGCGGAGGGAGGGCTTATCAGCCGCCCTGGGCGGGAAGCGTTCCCAGCGTCAGGGTCACCTGGATGCTACTCGAGCCGCGCTGCACGCTGAGCACCACCTTGTCGCCCGGCGCGTGGGTCACGATGCGTGTCGAAAGATCGTGATTGGTGTCGATCGTCTGGCCGTCCACGGCGAGGATCACGTCGCCGTCCTTCAGCCCGGCGCTCGCGGCCGGGCTCCCGCTGACGATGCCCGTGGCGCTGCCGTTCGCTGGCGGCCCGACGAGCGCCCCGTGATCGACGCTGAGCCCCTTCTCTTTGGCCAGCTGCTTGGTGACCGGCTGGTAGTAGACCCCGATCCAGGGGCGCGCCAGCGGCTTGCCGGCGAGCGCCTCCGCCAGGATCTCCTTGGCGGCATCGACGGGGATCGCGAATCCAATCCCCTGCGCGCTGCTGGCCACCGCGGTGTTTACGCCGATCACCTCGCCGGCGCTGTTCAGCAGGGGGCCGCCAGAGTTGCCCGGATTGATCGCGGCGTCAGTCTGAATCAGGTTGTTGAGCTGCTCGGAGCTCGTCTGGCTGACGTCACCCGCGGTGATCTGGCGGCCCAGGCCGGAGATCACGCCGGTGGTCACGGTGTTCTCGAAGTTGCCGAGGGGATTGCCAATGGCGATGGCCAGCTGCCCTTGCTGCAGATCCGCGCTGGTACCGAGCGGCGCGGTCGGGAGGCCGGTGGCATCCACCTTGACGATCGCGAGATCAGTGAGGGTGTCGATCCCGTAGACGGTACCGGTGAAGGTGCGGCTGTCAGCCAGTATGACCTGGATCTGGCTGGCACCCTCCACCACGTGGCGGTTGGTGAGGATCCAGCCATTCGAATTGAAGATGAAGCCCGACCCAGAGCCGGCGGACCCTTGGCCGGATCGGACCTGGATGGTGACGACCGCCGGCGAGACCTTCTTCACCGCATCGGTGATGGCGGAGGTCTGGTCGAGGCGCACGTTGCTGACCGTGGTGCCGCCGCTGGTGCTCGAGGAAAGAGCGGAGGTGGCGTCCTGCCGCAGCAGGTTGGTGATAGCGACCGCACTGAAGCTCCCGGAGAGCATCCCGACCACCAGGGCGATCACCACCAGGGGGATCCAGGGTCTTGATGCCCGAGGCGGGGGCCGAACGGGGGCGGTACGTGAGGTGTTGATGGGAGAGGCGAACGACGGCTGCGAGCCGCTCGACCCATCCTCAGGCAGGTGTGTCATGCGCTCAGACTGCGCTGCGTTCCTGAGAAACGTCTGAGAAGAACGCGCTGCCGGATGGGATCAGCCGTTGACGAAGCCAGCGGTGTTCACGACCTCGAAGTCCGATCCAGTAAGGCTCTTGAGCTGGTTCAGCTCGTCATCGTTCCAGCGCGAGTCCGAGGCGCCGGAGAAGAACCACGGCGACCCGTTGTCGTTTCAGGCGATCAGCAGCCGAATCGCGACGAGGAGACCCACCACCACGATCGCGCCTCGCAGCGGCTCGGAACGCATCCGACGACCGAGGACCGCGCCGAGCTGCCCGCCGACTACGGCACCAGCCGCCAGCAGAAGCGCAGGTGTCCATGCGACGGGCCCGGCGATGATGAACAGCACCGCGGCAGCGCCGTTCACCACGGCTGTGAGCACGTTCTTGAGCGCGTTCAGCCGCTGCAGGTCATCGGTCACCAGGATCCCCAGCAGGGCAATCAGGATCACGCCCTGTGCGGCTCCGAAATAGCCACCGTAGATCCCCGTCGCGAATACGCCGAGCACCAACAGGCCCGGGGCGTGCCCGGCCTCGGTGCGGTGGCGTGCCAGCCAGTCGGACAGACGGCCCTGGAACGCGACGAGGCCGCAGGCGACCAGAATCAGGTACGGCACGACCCGCTCGAACGCCGTCGGCGGCAGGAGCAGCAGCAACAGGCCCCCGCACAGGCCGCCCACGAGTGCGACGCAACCCAGGACCAGCGCGCGCGGCCCCTGTCCGGTGAGCTCGCGACGGTATCCGATGCTCCCGCTGATGGTCCCCGGCACGAGCCCCACCGTGTTCGACACGTTCGCGGTCAGCGGCGGATAGCCGAACGCCAACAAGGTCGGGAAGGTGATCAGCGATCCCGACCCGACGATCGTATTCACCGTTCCTGCCGCAAGGCCGACGGCCAGCAGGGCGGCCACCTCGAGGGGTGACATGGGCTTCAGAAACCTCTCAGATGCGGGCCACAGGCTGGCAGCCAGTCGCCTCGCAGTGAAAGGAGATTGCCTCATGGAGCAGCTCTATGGCGCGATGAATGCGCCGCCCCCGTTGCCGCCTCCGCGGCGGCGTGGCGTCCGGGCACTGCTTGCGGGAGCCATCCTGATCGCGGTGCTCGGCGTGCTTGGAGTGGGCAGCGCCCTGGCTGCCAGCCCGAGTCCCAGTCCCTCCGGTGGTGGCGCGGCCGCGTCGGGATCCCCGGCGCCAAGCCACGTCTGCGACCGGACCAAGACCAACCCGTCATCCTCGTCGTCGTCTTCGAGCTGACGGGACCGATGGCGCGGCCGCTGCCGCGCCATCTCCATCCTCAATCTCTGATGGCTGTGGACGATGCGCGCGGAGGTCCGTGCGATGGACACGCGGCATCGGGGGAGCATGGTTCGAGCCCTAGCACACCGCATACGGGATCGACTTCGGCCGGGGATTCGGGGAGCGTCTGGCGTGACTCGATGAGTCAGCCGCTGCGCTCCATGCGCTCTTCACCGCCACGAAGTGACCTCGCCAGGCGGAGCGCACTACCGCTTCGATCGGCTCCGCCTCGAGCCGCCGCCCCTCCAGGAGCGCGTCCCGATCCTCATCGGCGGGTCGGCTGAGCGCAAGACCCTGCGTACGGTGGCCGCGGACGCGGACATTTGGAAC
>VBJP01000197.1 GCA_005880165.1 Chloroflexota bacterium
ACAAGAGTCTGGGTAAGTATGCGCCTCTTGAGCAATCGCGCCGTGTGCAACGGCCTGGGCGTAGTCCTTACCAGGCCGAATCAGCCACCGCGGACCTGACTCGAGCCTCGAGCAGCTCGCCGATCGCGTCGAACTCCGGCCGAGCGTCATCGACCAGCGCCTGCGGATCGCTCGTATCAGGGAAGGGCCGGACCTCGACGTCCATCCGATAGCCCGCCAGGCGGTAGGTCCAACGGCAATGCGTCCCCGGAGGTAGCCCCAACGCGCGTTTCGCGGGTCGAGTAGGCCAGGCTGAGGTGAATTTCGTCCAGAAACCGATGGCGGCCGTCGGGCGCGTAGCCCATCGGATAGGGATCCCACTTACCGACCACCGTCACCGCCTCCGGGTCAATCGGCTCAGTCGCTGCCCAGGCGTCGCCCAGCGCCGCCGGCAGCAAGAGACCTTCGCCGATGTCGATCGTCGAGACCGTCTTGAGCGCCGTCGCCGCCCGGCCTCGAGGCACGCCGACCCACCACGCGAGATCACCCGCACGCGCCGGACCAAAGGCGTCCAGGTAGGCGCCGGCCAGCCAGCCCAAGGCCTGGTTGGGATCGACATCGTCGAACGGCCGGCCGAGCCATGCCTCGGTGGCCACCCACCGCACATCGTCGGTGCGCACCCGCCCGGTGCCGACCCGAATCACCAGGCCCTCGCGGGCCATCGCACGCATCGCGAAGTACGGCCGCTGGTCGTCCCTTGCTACATGCAGGGCAGACCGGAGCTGGGTCGGGGTCAGCGGCTCGGCGATCGCCGCCAGGATGCGCGGCTTGAGCCTTGCGTACGTCGGAGCGTCCAGTCCGCGCGCGGCGAGGTAGGACGGCGGGAGCGGCCGCCGGGTCGCCGCTATCAGCCGGTCGGCGGTGGCGGCCGGAACCAGGAAGGCGGAGCCGCGCATCGCGACGATTCGCACCGCCTGCCGACGGCTCTCGAGATCGGCGAAGCCAGCGGCGGTCTGGCCCGGGGTTCGCGCATGAAGCGCGATCGGGCCGCTGGGGTGCGCGCTGTACACCGCCACGACGTCGTGCAGCGCAGAGAGCGGGTCTGGCGCAGAACAGTCGAGACGCTGGCGGCGATGGCTCCAGGCGCGGAGGCGCTCGACAATGTCCAAGATCGTCATTGTGCCCGGCCATTCGCCGCCGGTCTGCCTGGCTGCCCTCCTCCCGGATGGGCGAGGGTGCCCGCGACGCAATAGGCTCCTAGTCTTACACCATCCCTGTGCTAGCCCACGAACGCCAAGAGCAGGAGGTTCCATGAACCAGCAAACCACGACCACGGGCATCACAGAGGTCGCCACCGTTGCCATCCCGGTCAGCGATCAGGAGAGAGCGCTGGCGTTCTACGTCGACACGCTGGGCTTCGAGAAGCGGCGCGATGCCCCCTTTGGGCCGGGCAACCGCTGGATCGAGGTGGCACCGCCCGGCTCTTCGACGACGATCGCACTGCCACCGCTAGGGGAGGTCAAGCCCGGCATCGACACCGGCATCCGGCTGACGACACGCGACGCCGAGGCGGACCACGCGGCCCTGCGTGCTCGCGGCGCGGACGTCGACTCGGAGATCCTCCGATTCGGGCCGGGCGTGCCTCCGATGTTCACGCTTCGGGATCCCGACGGGAACAAGCTGTACGTCGTGGAGGGCGCCGCGGGCTGACGGGATGCGGTCGCTAGAGCTAGGCCTGGTCCTGCCACTGCTCGAAGACCCCCAATCTGGGCAGAAGGCCACGTGGGAGCAGATACGGGCCACCGCTCTCAGGGCCGAGGAGCTCGGGTTCGATACGGTCTGGCTCGCCGATGAGTTGCTTTGGAACACGCCTGCGTGGCCGGGCCCACGCGGGTGGTGGGAATGCGTCGCCATGGCAGGGGCGCTGGCGGCCAGCACCTCGCGCATCGGCGTCGGCAGCTGGGTGCTCTCGGCACTGCATCGCAACCCGGCGTTGACCGCCAAGGCCGTCGAGACCCTGGATGAGATTAGCGGCGGTAGGTTCATCCTCGGATTCGGCTCGGGCCATGCCGGCACGCAGGGGAACAAGTTCGGCTACCCGATGGACCGCACGATCGGGCGCTACGAGGAGGCGCTGCAGGTCCTCGTCCCTCTTCTGCGCGACGGCTGCGTGGACTTCGCGGGGGAGTTCCACCGCGCCAGGGATCTCGAGCTGAGACCACGTGGACCACGGGCGGGCGCGATTCCAATCATGCTGGGTGCGCACGGGAAGCGCACGATGCGGCTTGCCGTCGAGCACGCTGACATCTGGAGCTGCTACGCGACGGAGTCGAGCCTGCCCGGTGCCTTCGGCGGGTACCTCACTCTGCTCGAGGAAGCGTGCGAAGCCGCCGGTCGGGATCCGTCCAGTATCGGCCGTTCGGTGGGCGTCATCGTCGAAACGACCGAGGACCATTCGGCCGAGGCGAGCGACATGGGCGTGCCGATCGCGGGGACTGCGGACGAGATCGCCGCGACGATTCGGGAGTTCGCGCACCGAGGCTTCACCCGGCTCGAGATCGTGCCGTGGCCGCAGACCATGGCCGCCGTCGAGGGCCTGGCGCCGGTCCTCGCCGCGCTCGACGCGGCGGCGGCAACGTGAAGCAGTCGGGGTGGTCGGGGCGAGAGGATTTGCGCCTCCCATAACCACCTCAGAGTCAAGGTGATTCGGCTGGCGCCTGATGCGACTGCGGCGGCTAGACTCGCGGTTGATCCCTGCCCGCAACAAGGAGGGCAGCGAACGGTTTCACGATGAACGCATAGCCTCGACGGGCCTGCGTTCCAGACCCGAGCACGACCGCGTGATCGAGGCCACTCGCAGCACGTTGGCAACTCGGCCGACTGCGTCAGCCGCCCAATGGAGTCTCCGGCCGCCCAAGCCGTTCTTCGAGGGCCCGATCGATCTCTCCGGGCTCGGGATGCCTGCCGAGCTGGGCCTTCGAGAAGATGAGCGCCCCGTCCAACGAAACCTCGAAGCGACCCCCACTACTTGGCACGAGCCGCAGTTCAGCAAGCCGATGTGCCCAGCCATCCAGGAGCTCTTTGGCTAGGGCGAGAGCCTGGGGTCGGAAATCACAAGGGATGCAGAACTCGATCTCGACCGAATGCCGAACGTCGCTGAGCATTCATCACCCTCCGGCCCGTTATTCCGCGCCGGTCGTCAAGCCCCGGACGAGATTGCGGTTCAGGTAGATCGCGACGGCCACAACTGGCAGAACGGTTACCTGCGACATCACCGCCAGTTCGCCCCAACCAATGTCCTGCGAGCTGAAGGTTGCCAACAGGGCGACGGGGAGGGTCTTCGTACTCGGCGACGTGAGTAGGAGGGCGAAGATGAAGTCATTCCAGGAGAACAATACGCAGAAGAGCGCGGCGGCGATCAATCCCGGTCGCGCAAGGGGAAGCGCCACGCGCCAGAACGCGCCGAAGCGCGAGCAGCCATCGCACAGTGCGGCATCTTCGATCTCCGTCGGGACCTGCCGGAACGTCGACTGAAGCATCCACACCACGAAGGCAGAGTCGAGCACGGTATTGATGGCGATCACTGCCTGGTACGTGCCCAGGACGCGCAGGTCTCGCATGAGCAGATAAACCGGGAGGAGCATCGCCACGGGCGGGATCATCCGGATGATCAAGAAGACGTTCGCGAATGACCGCAATCCTGCTGAACGCGATCGCGCGATCGCATATGCCGCGGGGACGCCCAAGGCCATGGATAGAGCTGTCGAACCGAGCGCGATTAGGGTCGAATTGCGAAGGAACAGCGGCACGTCGAAGTCACGGAACGTCGCCGCATAGTTGGCGAGGGTAGGACCGAAGGTCCATTTCGGCGGTGCGCTGAAGACATCGATGGGCGGCTTGAATGATGTCTGCAGCAACCAGAAGAACGGAAAGAGGAAGAACACGAGGGCCGCAACGACCAACGCCGAGCGCGCGAGGGCGACGCGCCGAGGTTCACGCACGGGCCCGCACCGCCGCGACGCGCAACCCCTCGCGGCGTTGGCGTCCGGCAACGCCGATATAGATCACGGCGAAGATCCCGATCATGACCAGCAGGATGTTTGAGAGGGCAGCTGCATAGCCCATGTCGAAGAACACGAGGCCCTGCTTGTAGACGTCGAAGTTGAGGACCGTCGTCGTCAGGCCGGGGCCGCCCTGGGTCATGGCGAAGACAACGTCGAAGAGCTTGAACGCATCCATGGTGCGAATGAGCAAGGCCAGGACGATCGTTGGGGCCAGCATCGGGACGGCAAGATGGCGGACAGTCGCCCAGCGGCCAGCGCCGTCCACCTGCGCCGCCTCGAATGGCTCGACTGGCAGGGACTTCAGGCCCGCGAGCAGGACGAGCATGACGAGCGGTGTCCACTGCCAAGCATCAACAATTATCACCGCAAGCATCGCCGTGGTGCTCTGCGCCGTGAGGCCTTCCCGCTGGCCCAGAAAGTTGGCGAGATACCAGCCGATCGAACCGAAGTCAGCATTGAGCATGGCTCGCCACACGAGACCTGAAACGAGAGGCGTCAGGCTGATGGGGATCAACAGCAACGCCGCGGCGATCTTGTTGAGGCGTGTGTCGCGCCACAGCAGGAGTGCTAGGCCCAATCCGAGCGCGAACTCAAGTGCGACCGCCCCGACAACGAAGACGAGCGTGTTAATGACCGCAGTTCGCGCGCCTTCGTCGTTGATCGCGCGAACATAGTTATCGAGTCCGATGAAGGATCGCGTCTGGCTTGGGTCGGTCAGGCGGTACCGGAAGAAGCTGATCGCGAGCGAGTAGATGATCGGGTAGAACGAGATCGCGATGGCGTAGACCGCGATTGGCGCGACCATCAGCACATAGAAAAGCTCACCGCCTCGCCGATTGGACTGAAGTCGGCCACGGAGCTGTGAGCGAGCGACACTGAGAAGCGACGGCATGCGAGGGCCGATTGCTACCAGCAGATAGCACGAGGCCCGGGAAGCCCCGGGCCTCGCAAGACGAAGAAGGGCCTAGGGGAACAGCGGCGCGATCTGTGCCTGCGCAGCGTCAAGTACTTCCTTCGCCGTCTTCGTGCCGTGCAGGACCTCGTTCACGGCGGTCCCCATGATGTCCTGTATCTTCGAGTACTGCGGGATCCGCGGGCGGAAGTCGCCGTCACCCTTTTCGAACGAGTCGGCGATGAAGGTCTGGAAGGGGAACTTCGCCAGCAGATCCGGATCGGACAAGGTGCTCTTCCGGATGTAGGAGCCGCTGCCGGCGAGAACCCATTCCTTCTGGATCCACTTGATGAACGCCCAGGCGGCGTCCTGATTCTTGCTGTCCTTGTTGATGCCGATCCCCCAGCCACCGAAGCCGTGGGTCGGCGCCATCCCGCTGGCGATAGGCGCAACGACCGTGCCGACCTGGCCGACGATCTTCGACTGCGAAGGGTCTTCGTAGCCTGAACGAGCCACACTCCAGCCTTCCTGCATCAATGCGATGCCGTTCTTGAAGGCCGTCTCGCGGGCCCCCCAGTCATAGTCGACTGCACCAGGCGGTGCGTACTTGAAGAGGCTCGCGAAGAAGTTCAGGTTCGCGATGTTCGCGTCGCTGTTGATCGTTGGCTTGCCATTCGCATCAAGCAGATGGCCTCCGAGCTGGTTGTTGTAGACGAAGAAGTCCTGCGCCCCGGCAGGTCCCTTCTGGCCGTTAATCGTGATCCCGTACTGGTTCTTTGAAGGATCGGTAAGCTTCTTGGCATCCGCCAGGAGCTCGTCCATGGTGGTGGGAGGCTTCAGGCCTGCCGAGTCAAAAGCCTTCTTGTTGTAGTTCAGCAGGTTTGCGTAGCCAGCCATCGGGAAGGCGACCTGCTTGCCTTGCCACTCTCCGAGCTTCCACATGACGTCGTAGATGTCGCTCGAGTCGATCTCGCCGGCATCGCGTTGGATGAGTGGTTTCAGATCGACGGTGTAGCCATTCATGGCGAACTCACCGGACCAGACGATGTCCACCGTTACGAGATCGTAGTTCGCGGTGTGACCAACGAAGTCGGCCGTGATCTTCGAGTACTCCTCGGGATAGCCGAGGATGTCGACCACGACCTGGGCTCCCGTCGCTGCCTGGAACTCTGGCGCGAGTTTCTTGAGAACCGCCGCGTACTGGTCGCTCTCGGCGGCGAGGTTGAGCGTTACCCCGTCGAAGCGTTGCGCGGATGCGCTCGCGGAGGCCGAGGGCGAGGGGCTGACGCCAGCTGCGCAAGCAGTCGTGATGAGCGCAAGGGTCGCCAGCAACCCTGTGACGCGCGAGCTCGGGTTCATGTCAGTCCCTCCGTCGAGAAGCCTTGGCGCCCGCATCGGAACCGGAATCTGCATCCCCAGGACGCTTTGGTACTATGGCGACTGATGGCGGATTCCACAAGGTCGAATCCAAGCCACCCGCCGGGTGCAAGGCGCGGCGTGACAATGCTTGGAGTCCCAGCCCGCCTCGCCGTTGCTCAGGGTCCTTACCTGCTCCTCGCCGCGTGACGCGTGGCTGTCCTCATCTACCTGCTCGGTGCATTTGGCGGCGCCGCATCGGGACTGCAGACTGCCGTTAACGGCCGGCTTGGTACCCTCGTCGGAGCGCTCAATGCAGCGGTCATCTCAACGACCGCCGCGCTGGTATCCCTCCTGGTGTACTCCCTGCTGACCCGCCAGCTTGACTTCGGACAGTGGTCGAAGGCACCGGTCGTGCTTCTCACTGGCGGCATCCTTGGGGCGTTCTTCGTGACGTCGGTGATCTACGTTGTTCCGCGGTTGGGCGTGGTCGCCGCGGTACTGCTGATAATCCTCGGGCAGCTGATCGTTGCCACGCTGACCGACCAATTCGGCCTCTTCGGTAACCCGCACATCGACCTCAGCCCGGCCCGGGGACTCGGGATTGGGCTTGTCATCGTCGGGTTCATGCTTGCTCGCGCCTAGAACGAGAGGAGCGCTCTAGTGGCATTTGATCTCGTGATCCGAGGCGCTCAGCTACGTGGTGCGCCCGAGTTGACCGACATAGGTATTTCAGAAGGTCTTATCTCCGAGATCGCACCCCGTGTAACTACCGAGTCATCCGAGGTCATCGACGCCGGAGGCCGGCTTGTTGTGCCTGGCTTCATCGACTCCCATTTCCATATCGGTAAGTCCTTTTACGGCCGAGAGGCACATCGCTACGACTATCGCCAGCCCGAATGGGATCCACCTGGGCTGGCGGAACGTTACCAGCGTCGCTATCGCTCGGCGATGGCCGACTACGAGCTCCGCTACGAGAACATCATCCCGATCGTCAAGCAATGGGCATGGAAGGAGGCGTACACGGTCGAGGATGTGGCAAGGCGCATCGGCGAGGCCCTGACGCTCGGGCTCGGAAACGGTGTGGTTGCATGTCGGATGTTCATCGACGTGGACAGTTTCGCCGGGCTGACCGAGCTGAAGGGAGCGCTCGAGGCCAAGCGCCGCTTCGGAGGGCTCATGCAGCTTCAGATCTGCGCATTTCCTCAAGAGGGCCTTGACGCGGACCCCCAGACGGCGACGTTGATGAACAACGCCATGGAGCTCGGCGCCGATGTGGTAGGAGGCCTGCCATGGATCGAGTGGACCGACGACCTGTGCAAACGCCATGCTGATTTCTGCTTCGAGCTCGCGGAACGGTTCGACGCTCCGCTCCATTTCCTGTGCGACGACGCCAAGAGTGCAATGGCCAGGTCATTGGAGTACGTGGCGTCCAAGACCATCCAGACTGGTCGGTACGGCAGAGTCGCCTCGAGTCACAACGGCGCCCTGTCGACGTATCCGGATGCCCATGCACTCAAGGTGATGAACCTTGTTCGCAACGCCGAGATGAGCATCTCATGCAACAGCCAGGTGAACCTGCTCGGGGCGCTGACCCGAGTTCACGAAATGGTCGACCTGGGAATCAATGTGTCGATCGGCCAAGACGACGTCGACAACTTCTACTACCCGTTCGGCCGGGAGGATCCTCTCGAGTGGGCGTGGTCCATGGCTCACGCGGGCGGCTTTGCCTATCCGCGAGGGATCGAACAGGTCTTCGACATGATCACGGTGAACGGAGCACGGACCCTCGGGCTTGAGCGTTACGGCCTGGAAGCGGGCTGTCGAGCGGATCTTGTCGTGCTTGACTGCAGCCATCCCCGCGACGCGATCCAATACCAGGTCGACCGTCTTCATGTCATCACCAACGGTCGTCGCGTCGCGGGAACGAAGCGCGAGCGGTGGGTTGCCGGTGCGCAGACCTGATTCGGATCAGGGCCCACAAGCGAGTTCCGTTCAGGGAGCGGGACCCTCCGCGAAATTTTCGGCGTGGAGAAGCCGGTCATCGCCATGGCCCACTTCCTGCCCTTGCCGGGAAGCCCGCTCTATGACTCGGCTGGCGGAGTGGCGAGGATCGTCGAGGCAATGGCCACGGACGTCCAAGCCCTGCTCGACGGAGGCGTTGACGCGATCCTCTTCTGCAATGAAAGTGACCGACCCTATTCCCTGGAGGCGCCGGCCGAAGCCATCGCAACGATGGCTCGCGTCATCGCGGAGATGACGCCCTGTACCCGCTGTTCCGCGAAACGTACGAGCGTCTCAAGGACCTGTATCCCCGACTTAGTGGAACCGCTCAACGAGCCGCTTCCTGAAAGAGAAGCATCACGAATCGCGGAGCGGTTCAAGCCGTGGCGATGACAAGGAGGCGGAATTGCGACTTAAGGGAATTGTGATCGCGATCACGGGCGGTGGTGCCGGAATAGGGCGTGCATGCGCGCTCGCCTACGCCCGCGAAGGAGCTACCGTCGCAGTCACCGACATAAACGCTGACGCTGCGGCTGCGGTCGCAAAAGAGATCGTTGGCAATGAAGGCGAGGCCTCTTCCTGGCCCCTTGACGTGGTCGACCGCCGCTCCGTTGATGCGGTCGTTGAGGCGACCGTTGCCAGGTTCGGGCGCATTGACATTTGGCATAACAACGCTGGCGTGAGCACGATGAACCGATTCGTTGACCTGACCGAGCGAGATTGGGAGCTGAACATGGGTGTGAACGCCATGGGAACCTTCAATTGCTCTCAAGCTGTTGCCCGTCATTTCATCGCTCGGGGCGGGGGCGGCCGGATCATCAATACCGCGTCGATGGCGGGCAAGCGGGGCAACGCGCCGTATCTCGCCACATACGTTGCGAGCAAGTTTGCAGTGGTGGGGCTGACCCAGGCGATGGCCGCGGAGCTGGCTCCATACGACGTC
>VBJP01000203.1 GCA_005880165.1 Chloroflexota bacterium
TCTTCCGATTCGGTGGCTGACGGACGTCCCAGCGTGGCTCCACGACCGCACCTACCGCAGCGCCCACGCGCAAGCCCACGCCCGGGTAGCCAGATCGGGGTGAGGGATGCTTCCGCTATACTCGCCAGCCGCGCTCCTGGCCCGCCTCCGGGCAGTTGAGCCCCTTCGGCGGTGGCCTTAGCTCAACCGGCAGAGCATCGGATTGTGGATCCGAAGGTTACGGGTTCGACCCCCGTAGGCCACCCCAATCAGTTGACACGGTCGCAGATTTCGGCGGCCGACAGTTGCGGGTAGGGTTCGGAGGCCGTCACCCTGGCCAGCAGCCTGGCCACGAGAGCGTTCGCGACCCGGGCGGCGCAGCGAGGCAAGCAGATGGAGAGGCGGCCGCCGAATACGTCAAGGCGGACCGGACCGCCCGGCCGCCCCCTCGCTGCGGTCCAGCGGCTTCTCCCACGCCCGCAGAAGACGGCCTTGGTGCCAGCTTCGGGATTCCACCAGCCCTTGACGGTCGGTCGGGTGAGGGGTGTATCACTTACCGGGACCAGCATCCGGCGGGGTTCGCCGGTGGGCGAGCTGGCCACTTGCAAGAGGGAGGCCAGGCCCAAATGGCCAAGTGGAAGCTGAGTCCCGGTGACTGGTGCCACATCGAGTTCCTGAGCGGTGACGCTGAGCGCTCCAAGGCGTTCTACAGAGCGGTCTTCGACTGGGAGTTCCAGCCCATCCCCGGCACCGATTACATCAACGTCCGGACCAGCGAGGACGGGATCGAGGGCGGGATCGGTGGCCTTGCCCAGGCGACCGGAAAGAGTCCGCCGGCGACAAGCGGCGTCTTCGCTTACCTGCTGGCCCCGGACATGGATGCCACGATCGCCGCCATCGAGCGTGCCGGCGGCGAGATCGTGATTCCCAAGACCGATGTGATGGGCATGGGCGAATTCGCCCACTTCCGCGATCCCGACGGCAACCTCATCGGGCTGTGGCGCGACGCACCCGAGGGATAGGTCCATGACGCAGTCGACGACCAAGGTTCATCAGGCACTCCCGACTGGAACTGTCACCTTCCTATTCACGGACATCGAGGGCTCCACCAGGCTCCTTCAGGCGCTTGGTGACCGATACGAGACGGTCCTCGCCGACCACTGCCGCATCATCCGCGAGGCGATCGCGCAAGGCGGTGGCACCGAGGTGAATACCGAGGGCGACTCGTTCTTTGCCGTCTTCCCCAGCGCGGATCGCGCGGTACAGGCGAGCACCAGCGCGCAACGTAGGCTGGCGGCGCACGGCTGGCCCCAGGGAACCGCGGTCCGCGTGCGCATGGGCCTGCACACCGGAGAAGGGCGGCTGGGCGGCACCGACTACGTGGGCCTGGATGTGCACCGTGCCGCGCGCATCGCCGGCGCAGGCAACGGCGGCCAGGTCCTCATCTCGGACGCGACACGCGCGCTGGTGGAGCCGGGGCTGCCGGAGGGCATCGGCGTGCTCGACCTGGGAGCGCATCGGCTCAAGGACCTCGCTCGACCAGAGCGCATCTACCAGCTCGAGATCGCCGGCCTGGAGAGGGACTTCGCGCCGATCCGCACCCTGGACGCCCATCCCAACAACCTGCCTCTGCAGCTGACGAGCTTCGTGGGCCGGGACGCGGAGATCGCCGCGGTGCGCGAGCTGGTCGACGCGGCCCGCCTGGTCACGCTCACCGGCCCGGGTGGCACCGGCAAGACCCGATTGGCGCTGCAGGTGGCCGCCGAACGCCTGGGTGAGCACACCGATGGCGTCTTCTTCGTCGAGCTGGCTCCCATCACCGACCAGGGCCTGGTGGCGTCGGCCATCGCTGCCGCCCTGCGGATCCGCGAGGCGGCGGACCGCCCGCTGCTGGAGACGCTCAAGGATGACCTGCGTGACAAGGCCATGCTGCTGGTGCTCGACAACTTCGAGCAGGTGACCGGTGCGGCGCCGCTCGTCACCGACCTGCTCAGCGCGGCTGCGAAGCTCCACGTGCTCGTCACCAGCCGCGCCGTCCTGCACCTCCAGGGCGAGCGCGAGTTTCCCGTCCCACCACTGCGCATCCCGGATCCGGCCAGCTTGCCGAGCCTCGAGGCGCTTTCGAGCTACGAGGCGGTGAAGCTGTTCGTCGAGCGGGCGATGACGATGCGCCCGGACTTCGCGGTCACCAACGAATCCGTGCCTGCGGTCGCCGAGATCGTGGCCCGCCTGGACGGCTTGCCACTGGCGATCGAGCTCGCTGCCGCACGGACACGCATCCTCAGTCCGCAGGCGATCCTGGCTCGGCTCGGAAGCCGGCTCGCGTTCCTGGGCGGCGGTGCGCGGGATCTGCCCGCCCGTCAGCAGACGCTGCGCGGCACGATCGACTGGAGCTACGAGCTGTTGGAGACGCCGGAGCAAGGGCTGCTGCGCCGGCTCGCCGTCTTCGCCGGCGGAGGGTCGCTGGACGCGATCGAGGCGATCTGCAGCCCGCGAGAGCTGGGAATCGATGCCCTTGAGGGATTGACGACGCTGGTTGAGCAGAGTCTCCTGCGTCGCGCCGAGATCGACAGCGACGAACCCCGCTTCGAGATGCTCCAGACCATCCGCGAGTTCGCCGCCGAGCAGCTGCAGGCCGCTGGCGACGATGCTGAGCTGGCGCGCCGCCACGCTCTCCATTTCACCGAGATTGCCGAGACCGCCGCCCCGGAGCTGACGAGAGGTCCGGAGGCGGGCGATCGCCTGAGCGCCGATCTCGACAACTTCCGGGCCGCGCTGCATTGGGCGCTGGAGACCGGCCAGGTCGAGATCGGTTTCCGCCTGGGCTTCGCCCTGTGGCGCTACTGGCAGCAGCACGCCTACCTGCGCGAGGGCCGCGGCTGGTTCGATCGACTGCTCGCGCTCCCCGGGGCCGATGCACGCACGAGCGCCCGCGCCAGGGGCCTGACTGGGGCGGCCGGAATCGCGTACTGGCAGAACGACTACGCAGCAGCCACGGCCTGGTACAAGGAGACGGAGTCAATTTTCCGCGAACTGGATGACAAACCGGGGCTCGTGGATGCGCTCTACAACACGGCCTCGATGGCAGCGCTGGCGGACGACATGCCCATGGCCCTCGCTGGCTTCCGCGAGGGCGAAACGCTGGCTCGCGAGCTCGGCGACGATCACGAAGTCATGCGCTTCGTCTCTGCCGAGGGATACGCCGACTTCATGACCGATGACTTTGCCGCGGCGCGGCCGCTCCTCGAGGAGTCGCTGGCGCTTGCCGAGCAGACTGGCGACCGGTTCGCGATCGGCACGGGGCACCACACCGTCGCGCAGGTCGCGCGGCTGCAAGGCCGCTTCGACGATGCGGCCGATCATTACCGGTCCGCCATCCGGGCCCTGCACGAGCTCGGCGATGCAGCGAGCGTGACCGAGCCGCTGCAGGGCCTGGCCGCGGTGTCGATCGCGCGCGGCGAGTCGGATCTTGGCGCGCGCCTGCTCGCGGCCACCGCCGCGATCCGCGAGCGCATCGGAGGGGGCCCGCCGCCGGAGTGGTTGCGGCTTGGCGAGCCGTTGCCGGTGGCGCGCGCGGCCCTGGGCGAGGATGCCTATCAGGCCGCCTGGAACGCAGGGCTGGCGATGTCGGTTGACGAGGCGGTGGCAGAGGCGCTCTCGACGGGCTGACCTCGTTTAGCCGTTGCTGCGCTCGAATCGGAAGTAGGCGATCCCGCGCATCTCGATGCGCGTCACGCGATCGGTCTGCACGATGCGCATCATCACCGCGCCGCAGATGGGGCAGCGCAGCACCGAGCCCGGCGCACGGACGTAGGCGTGCAGCGCTCCCATGGCGTTCACCTCGCCGCAGGTCGCACACTTGGCGGGCACCACCGTGACATCGGCTCCGAAGAGGTCGGCCAGCAGACCGGCAACGGCATTGCCGTCGAGCATCAGGTCGCGCGTCGTGACGTCCGTCGCCATCAGCTACGTTCCCGTTGGTCCGAAGCGTTCCGTCCGGATCCGCGACGGAGCCAGACCGATGCGCACCAGGGCGTTCGCCGCCGACTCGACGAGCGCCGTGGGGCCGCAGATGTAGACCCGCGCCTCGCGGCCGAGGG
>VBJP01000002.1 GCA_005880165.1 Chloroflexota bacterium
CTGGACCTCTACGTGGCGGCTCTCCTCGATCCATTTCTCGAAGTAGATCGAGTCGTCGCCAAACGCAGCCTGCGCTTCCGAACGAGCGAGCGGCAACGAGGTCTCCATCTCCCTCGCCGTCCGCACCAGGCGCATGCCCCGCCCTCCGCCGCCCGCGGACGGCTTCAGCAGGACCGGGTAGCCCGCCTCCTCCGCCTGGGCCAGGGCATCGTTGAGGTCGGTAACGATCCCCCGGCTGCCCGGCACGGTCGGGAGCCCATTCGCGGCCAGCATCCGGCGCACGGCGTACTTGCTGGCGAAGCGCTCGAGCACCTCCGCCCTGGGACCGATGAAGTGCAGGTCGTGCGCGGCGCATACCTCGGCGAAGCCGGCGTCCTCCGAGAGGAAGCCGTAGCCAGGGTGCACGGCATCGCAGCCGGTGACCAGCGCGGCCGACACGAGGGCGGGCTGGTTCAGGTAGCTGCGGCGTGCCTCGGCAGGGCCGATGCAGATGGCCTCGTCGGCGAGGCGCACGGCGAGTGTCTCGCGATCTGCCTCCGAGTAAGCGACCACCGCCGGAACTCCAAGGTCATGGCACGCACGCAGGATTCGGACCGCGATCTCGCCCCGATTGGCGATGAGGATCTTCCCGAACATCAAGCCGGTGCCGGAGTTGGCACCTGGACGGCGACTTGCAGCGCCGCGACGGTGTCGTGCAGGGTCATTGAGTCCGTCACGTTCAGGATGCGCGCCTGGGGGGCGATGCGGCGCACCATGCCGCTCAGCGCCGCCCCTGGGCCGCATTCGACGAATGTGTCCACGCCCTGGGCGACCATGCGCTCAACACTCGCCACCCACTCGACCGGGGAGCTGACCTGGCGGGCAAGCAGCGCGCGGATGCTGGTGGCCTCATGAACCGGTTCGCCGGTCACGTTGCTCACGATGGGCGGGTCGGCGTCGGACCAGGCCACCGTGTCGAAGGCCCGCTCCAGCGCTTCGCCGACCGGCGCCATCGCCGGCGAGTGGAACGGACCGCTGACTCGCAGCCGGATGAGGCGTTTGGCGCCGGCATCGCGCAACAGTCGCTCCGCGGCGGCGAGCGCGGCGCTCGTCCCGGAGATGACGACCTGCCCCGGAGCGTTGTCATTGGCGACGATGAGCGAGCCGAATGGCGCAACTGCTCCGATGGTCTCCTCGATGCGACGACGGTCGAGGCCGATCACCGCCACCATGCCGCCACCAACCCCGGCTTCAGCCATCAGCGAGCCGCGGAGCGAGACGAGGCGCAGCGCATCCAGCTCGGAAAGCACCCCGGCGGCGGCGAGGGCCGCGTATTCACCCACCGAATGCCCCGCCGCGAAGGCCGGGAAGAGCGACGTGCCGGCATCGGAGCACGCCTCGCGAAGGGCGGCGACGCACGCGAGCGACGTGGCCACCAGGCACGGCTGGGTCTGTCGGGTGTCATTCAGACGGTCCCCCGGGCCGTTCCAGCAGATGGCCGACACCGCCCAGCCCAGCGCCTCGTCAGCCGCAGCGTAGGCGGCTCGAGCGGCGGGCGACGCATCGGCGAGCTCTTTTCCCATGCCAACCGCCTGCGATCCCTGCGGCGAGAAGAGCAGCGCCAGGCTCACGAGGCAACGGCCTCGAGCTCGATGAGCAGCTGGCCGTACTCAACGGCCTCGCCCGCCTCCGTGACCAGGTTGCGCACGACCCCCGAACGCGGAGCGCGGACGTCATGGCGCACCCCCAGCACCTCCACGTACCCGAGTGGATCGCCCTTCTCGACACTGCGCCCCGGACCGAGGCCCTCCGCGTAGGCGAAATACCCCACCGCCGGCGACATGACGCCAGCGGGATCGGGAGTGGGTGGACGCGGATGATGGACGGCGCGACTGGCCTGCGCGCCGTGCGCGGGAGCCGAATGGGGCGGCGTCGATGCCGCAGCCGCAGCCTTCACACCTGCCGGAGAGCTGCCGCCCGGGGGCGCCACAACTCGGACTCGGAGCTCTCCGCGCCGCACCTCGATCTCGCCCAGAGCGTGCCGCGTGAGGCGCTCGGTCAGCTGCTGGATGAGACTCGCCACCAGGGTGGCCGAGACGGTGTCATCATCCCGGTTCGTCACGACTCATCCTCGCTCTCCGCGACGTCCTCGCCGGATGGCCAGATCTCGCTCCAGCGCGGGCGTCGCGGGACACCCGGCAGTCGCAGGATGCGACCGATGCGGTGACGCAGCGACGGAAGCTCCGGCTCCACCGCGGGCGCGCCAGCCTCGGTGTAGGTGCCGATGTGTCGCAGGCGGGCGTATCGGCTGGTGAGCAGCTCCGGGGTGGCCGTTGGGCCGATCGACGTCAGCGCGTCGAGGAGGGCGCGCTTGATCGCGCGGGCCGCCGCCTCGTGGTCGCTGTGAGCCCCGTCGCCCGGCTCATCGATGATCCCGTCGATCACCCCCAGCTCGAGCTGATCGGCCGCGGTCATGCGCATGGCGGCAGCCGCCATGGGCGCGGCCTCCGGCGCGCGCCAGAGGATGGCGGCGCATCCCTCGGGGGAGATCACGGAGTAGACCGCGTTCTCGAGCGCAAGGACCCGATCTCCCACGCCGATCGCCAGCGCGCCGCCCGAACCGCCCTCCCCGACGATCACCACCACGGTCGGCACCTGGATCCCGGTCATGAGCTTGACCGAGCTAGCGATCGCTTCTGCCTGGCCGCGCTCCTCGGCGGCCGGTCCCGGAAAGGCGCCGGCCGTATCGAGGAAGGTGACCACTGGCAATCCCAGCTTGTCGGCAAGGCGCATGAGGCGCTGTGCCTTCCGGAACCCTTCCGGATGCGCAGACCCGAAGTTGCGCATGATGTTCGATTCGGTATCGGTCCCCTTCTGGTGGCCGATGACCATGACCGGCCGGCCTTCCAGGAGCGCTGGTCCGCCAACCATGGCCGGGTCGTCCCGGAAGCCGCGATCGCCATGCAGCTCGATGAAGTCATCGAAGATCCTGGGAATCAGGTCAAGCGTCCGCGGGCGCTGCGGATGGCGCGCCAGCTGGACTCGTCGCCAGGCGGCGTCGACCGCAGCCTGATCGGGAACGGCCATCAGCTCGGTCATCGCTCGTCCTCGGTCGTCGCCGGTTCCGGTGCGCCAGGGGATCGCGCCGGGCGGTCGCCGTTGCCGGAGCCGCTCGCATCGGGCTCCACCCTGATGCCGATCGTCTCGCTGACAGCACCGCCCACCCGTTCGGCGAGACCGGACAGGACCCCAATCGGTCCCCACGCGTGCTGACCTTCCTCGCGCTCGATCTCCTCCACGGGCGCCACCGGAAGGAGCCTCAGCAGGCGCGAAAGCGTGCTGCGCAGCTCCGCCCTCGGCGTGATCATGTCCACGAAGCCGCGCTCGAGCAGGAACTCGGCGCTCTGGAAACCCTCGGGCAGCTCCTCACCAACGGTGCCGCTCGCGACCCTCGCGCCCGCGAACCCGATCAGCGCCCGCGGCTCGGCGATGATCGCATCGCCCAGGGAAGCGAAGCTGGCGAGCACGCCGCCGGTGGTGGGATCGGTCAGGATGCTGATGAATGGGACGCCCGCGTCATCGAGCCGGGCGAGCGGCGCGGTGGTCTTGGCCAGCTGCAGGAGCGACAGGGTTCCTTCCTGCATGCGCGCGCCCCCGGAGGCGCTCACGATGATCGCCGGCACTCGTTCGGCGAGCGCCGCCTCGAAGCAGCGCGCGATCTTCTCACCGACCACGCTGCCCATGGAGCCGCCCATGAAGCGGAAGTCGAAGAGGCCGATGGCGACCCGCTGCCCGTCGATGGCTCCCGTCCCCCACACTGCTGCCTCGCGGAGGCCGGTCTTGACCTTGGCCGCCTCGATTCGGTCCGGGTAGGGCTTCTGGTCGGCGAAACCCAGCGGATCCCCGGATTCGAGCGAGGCGTCGCGTTCGGCGAAGCTTCCATCATCGAGCAGCAGCTCGATGCGTTCACCGATCCCCATCCGGAAGTGATGGCCGCAATGGGGGCAGACCCGCAGGTTTCGCTCGAGCTGCTTGTTGAAGACCTGCTGCTCGCACGACGGGCATTTCGTCCAGGCGTCGGTGGGGCCGGAACGGCGGCGGCTGAACGGGAACTTGATGGGCATCGGCTCAGCTCGAACGATGCGTGCCGCGCCAGACGGCATACGCCGTGACACCCACGCCGACGGCCGCGGACGAGACGGCCCCGGTCAGGAGCAGCCAGGTCGGGACGTGGAAGTCGAAGCGGCCAGCGCGCCGGCCTGCCGCCACGCGCCGCGCGAGGTCTGCTTCGAAGCGCGCGCTCACGGGCACGGGCGCCAGGGCTATCCGCAGCTGATCCGCCGTGTCGAGCAGCGGCCGAAGCTCACGTTCGCGGGTGGCGAAACCGCCGGTGAGCAGACTGTCGAGCGCCCGGTCAAGACGTTCAGCCGGGGTGCGGTCGGCCACAGAGCTCCTTTCGCGCGATCAAGGGAGGCGCAGCTACCCGAAGGAGCTGGTCATGGTACGAAACACCACGGTGGACATTTCGTTACACCGTCGCGCCCTCCGGCGCGGGCGCCGGGCTCAGCGGCGGAGGTGCCCTGCGAGGTCCTTCAGGGCGCGGTGGAGGAGGACGCGGACGGCACCCTCCGATCGGTCGAGCACCTCGCCGATCTCCCGGGCGCTCAATCCATCGGCGAAGCGCAGCAGCACGACCTGCCGCCGGTCATCCGGGAGCGCGATCACTGCGGCGCGGATTCGGCGTGCTTCCTCCGCCTGCAGCGCGAGACCGGCAGGGTCTGCGTCCGGGGCGGGCGGCTCGAGCGGGATCGCGTCCATCGGCTCCGTGCGCCGGCGAGCGCGCGTCCGGTGCGCATTCGCGATCGTGTTACGGGCGATCCGGAAGAGCCAGGCGCGGAAGCTGGCTCCCTCGTTCCGGAATGAGCCGATGCCCCGCAGCGCGGCCATGAACGTGCGGGCGGTGACGTCCTCAGCGTCGTGGTGATCTCCGAGCTGGTAGAAGGCATAGCTGTAGACCGCGTCGAGGTATCGGCGATAGAGCACTGCGAATGTCGCCCGGTCGTGCTGCGCAGAGCTGACCGCCGAAAAGTCGGGATCCCGTTGCGCGGCCCCTTCGGCGGCGGGATCGAAGGCGAGTGGCCCGATTGGCATCGACTCGCTCATGCCAGGAGCATCGGAACTGCTTCGACGCCGACCTGGACCACCTCGCCGTAGGCGATGCTCACCACACCGCCATTGGTCTCGAGCTCGAGTGATCCGTCACCCGCAACGCCCCGCACCCGCCCGGCAACCACCCGTTCGCCAACCGAGATCCTCGCATCGCGGCCGTTCAGCCATGAGGCGGCCCGATAGCGCTCGAGCGGCGAGATGCCAGCCTCGAGCCCGGCGACCTCGCCGGCGAGGCCGATCAGGTAGGAACGCAACAGCGCGACACGGTCGACGGCGCCACCACCCAGGTCCATCAGCGAGGTGGCGCGCCCGGCGATCTCGGACGGCATCTCCGTGCGCGGCCAGTTGACGTTCACGCCAACCCCCAGGACCGCCTCCGAGATACGATCACCGGTGATGGCGGTCTCCAGGAGAAGGCCCGCCAGCTTGCGGCCACTCTCGTCCACGACGTCATTCGGCCACTTCAGCCCGAGCCCGTCCCGCATCATGGGCGGCAGGACCGAACGGCACGCGTCCCGAACAGCGAGCGCCGTGGCGGCGCCCAGCAGCCAGGCATCGGTTGCATCGAGATCGGGTCGGATCCCGACCGAGACCATCAGGTTCACGCCCGCCGGTGAGCTCCAGGTGCGACCGTGTCGTCCGCGACCGGCCGTCTGCAGATCCGCGACGACGGCCGATCCCTCGTCGCCCTGGCGGAGGCGCTCCCAGGCTCGGTCATTCGTCGAGCCGATGCTCGCGTGGAACTCGACCGTCCGGCCGAGCCGGCGACCCGCATCGCCGGCGTTGCTCCAATCAGTGGCGATCGCCATGCGCTGATCCGTGCGAGTGATCGGCGGATTCTACTCCCCGACATCCCGCTGAGCGCCTCCCGCGTTCTGCGGCCATTGCGCTCACCGGCTGAGGGTTATGGGCCCAATCCCAGGCGCGCCAGGCGCTAAACGCTCCTGGTCCGAGAGTTAGAGCCCAAGCTCGGAACGCGTCATGGTGTCTTCAGGGACGGCGGCCCTAGCGGAGCGCATGGCGCTACACTCGGCCTCCGATGACCTCCACCGTCACCCAGACCAGCGGGCAGCCGGCGCCGTCGCGGCCGGTGCGCGAGCGTGTCTTCAGCGGGATCCAGCCATCGGGGGCGTCGCACCTGGGCAACTACCTGGGAGCACAGGTCAACTACGTCAAGCTGCAGGACGAGTACGACACCATCTACGGCATCGTGGACCTGCACGCACTGACCACGGTCCACGACGGAGAGGAGATGCGACGCCTCTCGCACGAGATGGTGCTCGACCTGCTGGCCGTGGGCCTCGACCCGGAACGGTGCGCCCTTATCCGCCAATCCGACCTCCCTGAGCACGCGGAGCTGGCGTGGATCTTCAATACGGTCGTCCCGGTCGGGTGGGTCGAGCGCACGCCCACCTACAAGGAGAAGCGCGAGCAGGGCGTCGACAACACCATGGGCCTGCTCGACTACCCGGTGCTGCAGGCCGCGGACATCGTCATCTACAAGGCGAGCCGCGTGCCGGTCGGCAAGGACCAGGCTGCGCACCTGGAGCTGTCGCGCGAGATCGTACGGGCCTTCAACCGTCGCTACGGACCGATCTTCCCCGAGCCGCAGCCGGTCTACACCGACGCGCCCATCGTGCTTGGCACCGACGGCCAGCGCAAGATGAGCAAGAGTGCGGGGAACACGATCCCGATCTTCGCCGAGCCGGACGAGATCCGGAAGATTGTCATGAACATGGTCACCGACCCGCAGCGCATCAAGCGGACCGACCCCGGGAGACCGGAGATCTGCAACGTGTGTCAGCTCCACCGCTTCTTCGGCGCGGACTACCTGCAGATCCAGGACGGTGAGCGCACGGCGCGGACAGGGTGCGTCGACACCAAGCAGCTGCTGGCCGAGCGGATCATCGAGCATTTCAGACCGATGAAGGCGAAGCGCGACCAGCTCGCGGCGAATCCCGACCACGTCGAGGAGGTGCTGGCGGCCGGGGCGGCGAAGGTCCGTCCGATCCTGGAGGCGACCATGGCCGAGGTTCACGCTGCAGTCGGCATCGGTCCCAAGAGGCGCTGACGATCCGATGCTGCCGCCCAGATTGGACGCAGTTCTCGGGACCCGGGAGCGACGCTGGCTCCTCGCGTTCCTGAGCCTGGGAAGCGCCTACTTCGCCTCACTGCTGCTGCAGCAGGCGCTCTTCGTGCTTGGCGGCTTCAGCTCGATCCTGCTTGTCCTCTTCCTGGCCTGGCTGATGGCCTTCGTGATGGCGCCTTTCGTCAACACGCTCGCCCAAGGCCTGCACATGCCGCGAGGCCTGGCGACCACGATCGTCTACCTCGTCGCACTCATCGCCCTGGGGGCCTTGATCTTCGGACTGGTGACGGCCATCACCGAGCAGGTTCGTGAGGTGAGCCGTACGTTCCCGGCCACCGCGAGCCAGGTGGAGGCGACGTTGCGCACGTGGCAGCAGTCGCCAATCTTCAGCCGCTTCAACGTCAATCTGGTCGAGGCGTTCGGAACTCTGAGCAAGAGCCTGGGATCGGTCGTCGGCGCCGTCTTCGGGCAGGCGCAGGCGATCGCAGGCGCGACCATCGGCGCCATCGGCTCATTTGTGCTGAGCCTGATCCTGTCGCCCTACATGGTCATGGACAGCGAGCGGATCCTGAGCCGCATCAACCGAGTCGTCCCCAACCGCTACAACGACGAGCTCGAGATCTTCGAGCGGACGGTGGCGCGCGCCTTCGGCGGCTTCCTGCGCGCGCAGCTTGTGCTCGTCGCGTTCCAGGCCATCCTCGTCACCTTGATCTGGGTCATCTTTGGCCTGCCGTACCTGTTCCTGGTGGCCACGCTCTCCGCGCTCGCCATGTTCATCCCCTTCTTCGGGCCGCCGCTGGCGCTTGTCCCGCCGATCATCGCCGCCTGGTTCTACGGGTCCGCCTGGTTCCTGCCTATCGCAATCGTGCTGATCGCGGTCCAGACCGTGGCGGTGAACTGGCTCCAACCTCGGCTCATGCGCGGCGCGCTGGGCATGCACCCGATCCTGGTGCTCGTCGCGTTGCTGGTGGGAGCGCAGGTAGCGGGCGTCTGGGGCGCGCTGTTCGGCATCCCGGTCGTCGCCGTCCTCCAAGTATTCCTCAACTACTTCCTCTGGAGCGAGGTGCCGAACGTCGCCCTCCCCGTCAGCGAGCGCCTCGCCCACCTCGACGAGGCGACCCTCGTCAAGGTGGAGAAGCAGCAGATCTCGGACGAGACCCATCCGCACATCCACGTTCACCGGTCGCTGCGTGCCGACGGCAGGGAGGAGTACGAGATCGTCGTCGACGAGGACGAGGACTCGGAGGCTCACGACCGCGCCACGAAGCTCGACTCGGCGCAGGAAGCCGTGAGTTCCGGCCCATCCGCCTGGAGCGAGCCGCGGTCAGAACCGCCCGTGACACACGCCGACGACGAGCCTCGACGCGGCGAGGAGCGCGCACCCGGGATCCCCGACGAGGCCGGCCTCTAGGCCATCGGGCGGATCACCGGGACGAGCCGCCGGTGGCCGGCGCTGTCGCGCAACGCCTCTACGGCCACCCCAAAGACGCGGTGCACGAGCTGCTGAGTGAGGACCTCGTCAGGGTGGCCGTCGGCGACGATGCGTCCCGCGTCGAGAAGGGCCACGCGTGGAGCTGCCACGGCGGCCAGTGTCAGGTCGTGAAGAACGGCGACCACCGCGATCCGCCGCTCACGAGACAGCCGCCGGATCGTGTCCAGCAGGCTCACCTGGTGTGCCAGGTCCAGGTGCAGCGTCGGCTCGTCGAGGAGCAGCAGCCGGGGTTCCTGCGCCAGCGCCATTGCCACCAGCACGCGCTGCCGCTCGCCTCCCGACAGCTCCTCCGCGTATCGCGAGGCCAGGTCATCCGCGGCGGCGTCACGGAGCGCCCGCTCGACCGCCTCCTCGTCCTCGCGCGTGGCCCCGAACAGGGACCGGCTATGCGGCAGGCGTCCCATGGTCACCAGCTCGCCGACACGGAAGCCGCTCGGCAGCTCCAGGCTCTGGGGCAGGACGGCGATCCGTCGCGCGAGCTCCATGCGTGACCATCCGCTGGCTGGACGATCGAAGAGCTGCAGCCCACCGGCGTCCGCTCGCAACGTCCCGGCCAGGAGACGCAAGAGCGTGGTCTTGCCGCTCCCGTTGGTGCCGATCAGCGCAAGCAGCTCCCCCGCCGCGATCGCAAGGTCGACGCCGCGCAGCACCTCTCGCCTGCGACCCGCGGGCAGTGGGTAGCTGAAGGTCAGGCCCGTGGCTCCGGCGACAGGCGCAGCTACGGTGGCCTCGATAGCGCCGGCGGCCTCGAGTGGCTCCACGGTCACGAGTTCCCCACCACCACCCGACGCGACCGAACCAGCAGCCCGATGAAGAATGGGGCACCGATCAGCGCGGTAATGATCCCCACCGGGATCCCGCCCGCCAAGCGCGCCCCAAGGTCGGCAAGCGCGAGGAGCGCGGCCCCGAACAGCAGGCTGGCCGGCAGCAGGAGCCGATGGTCCGGACCCATCGCCAGGCGCAGCAGGTGCGGCACCACCAGCCCCACGAATCCGATCGTGCCCGAGATCGCCACCACCGCGGACGTGGCGAGGCTGGCGAGTCCGGTGAGCAACAGGCGCTCACGATGCGGATCCACGCCCAGGTGGCTCGCCTGCGCCTCGCCAAGCAGGAGGACGTTCAGTCGGCGCCATCGGGCCAGCAGCAGGAGCAGGCTCACGATGACCAGCGGGATAGCCAGCCCCAGATTGCGCCAGCCTGCTCCGTCGAGCGATCCCATCAGCCAAGCGAAGATCGCTCCCAGGTGGTTCCCGGAGAGGTACATCAGTAACGCGACGCCAGCAGCGAGGACCGATGACACCGCATAGCCGGTGAGCAGCAGCGTCACCGCTCCCCCTCGCGCCGCGCGCGCGATCGCGGAGACGAGCAGGACCGCGCCGAGACCACCGCCGAAGGCCAGCACCTGCACCGCACCGACGCCGAGCCAGCTGCTGGCGGCACCCACCGCCAGACCGGGGAGCAGGACGGGCAACATCAGCGCCGCAATAGCCCCGAGCGAGGCACCCGAAGCGGTGCCGATGATGTACGGGTCCGCGAGCGGATTGCGCAGGACGGCCTGGAAGGTCGCGCCCGCCACGGAGAGCCCACCGCCCACGAGCATGGCCGTCAGGACGCGCGGGAGCCGCACCTCCATGATGATCTGCTCAGCGGGCGCGCTCCAGGTGACCTGTGCCGGAACGCCCAGCAGCCGGTGACCCAGGATCGCGGCGGTGTCGCCGAGGCCCACCCCCACCGAGCCGAGCGCCAGGGCCACCGTTCCGGCGACGAGAAGAAGCAGCAGGCCGCCGCCGAGCACCAGGCTCGCCTTGGTCAGGCTCGGGCCACCGACCAGGGTGCGCGGAGTGACGGCAGCTGCGGCGCGCATCAGGAGCCGAAGAGCTCCGGATGGATGGCGCGCGCCAGCGCCTCCAGCCCGTCCACGATCCGCGGCCCCGGTCGGGTCGTCACGACGTCGTCGGTGAACGGGATGACCTTGCCCGCCCGGACCGCGCTGATCTGCCCCCAGCCGGATCGGGCGCGCACGGCTGTGAGTGCCTTGGCTCGGGTAGCCAGCGTGAGGTCGTAGCTGGCGTCGCCCAGGAGGATCAGCTCCGGATCGGCGGCGATCAGATCCTCGAGCTGAATCGCGCCGGACTGGGCGTCGCCGGTCACCGGATCGCCGCCGGCCAGGCTGATGAGTGACGAAAGGAACGAATCATTGCCCGCCGTGTAGATCGTTCCCCCGAAAACGCTTACTTCGTAGAACGTGCGAGGGTGCGCTGCCGCGGCCACGACATCGGTCACCGCCTTCACCCGCGCCTGCATGGAGGCCACCGTCGACTGCGCCCTGTCCGGCATACCCAACGCCTCGCCGACCAGGGTGACGTCGTGGTAGACCCCGGCCAGGTCCTTGGGGTAGAGGATCATGACCCGCAGGCCGAGGTCGGTGAGCTGCTTGATGGCGGCCTCGGGCGTAAGGCCGTTGCCCGCCGCAAGCACCAGGTCAGGCTGCGCGGCGAGCACCTTCTCGGCGTCCACCTTGGCCTGCACGACGACGTGGGCCACGTTCTTCACACTCGCCGGATAGTCGTCGAAATCGGTGACGCCGGTCAGGTTCCCGCAGGCGCCGACGGTGCACACGATCTCGGTGTTCGAAGGCGCCAGGCTCACGATACGCGCGGGCTTCTTCGCCAAGATGATGGTGCGACCAGCGTCATCGGTCAGGGTGAGCGGATACGAGACCCATGGCTCGGGGCTTGGCGTGGCGGACGAGCCGAGGCCGGCCCCCACCGACGAGAAGGTCGTCGATTGCGTCTGCCCGCAGGCAGCCAGAAGCAGGGTAATGGCGAGAAGGGGAATGAAGAGAGACCGAACACGAGCGAGGGCCATGGTTGATGCCGTTCCCTTTCACACGAGGGTCCTGACATCGCGTCCGGCTGGGCGACCTGGCTCCCGGCTCCGCAGCCGCTCTGGCGGCGCGGGGACACGGTTACAGTTGCGGGACAGCGCCGGTGTTGCACCGGCTTCGCCATTTGTCCGCCGGCCTTTCGGCGGCGGCACCCGACGCGGTCTTCGGTTGGTAACGAGGCGGATGGTACCAAACGGCCCGCCGACCTGGGGCCGGCGGGCCGCGGATGTGCGGTGGACCGGGGACCTATACCCCCGCGGTCACCTGCTCGACGTGGCTGTAGAGGGTCGTCTCCCTGGCGTGCTCGCTCAGCATGGGGTCGAGCATCTTCTGGGCTGCGAGAGTGTGGGCGCATCCGCCGGCGGTCGCGAACAGGTGACAGTCACACTGCCAGCGTTCGTCGTCCAGGCTGATCCGATGGCTGCCGTTGTCGCCGGAGAAGATTGCCTCGAATCGCTGGAGCTTCACTCGGTCGGGCTCGTGCGCGTACCGCATCGCCTTCTCGACCTTGCCCATCATGCTCGAATGCACCGTGGCTGCCCTCCTTGGCGCCGGTGCCGCCGGCGCCAACTTCGTGTCGGCGCCCGTCAGTCCGTTGCCCTGGCGAGCCGCTCCTTCAGCATCGCTAGCAGTGTAACCGGGGTCGGGTCGGTCTGGTAGAGGATCGCCAGGTAGACGCTCACCAGGTCCCCGAAGGCGACGGCTCCAAGGACCCGGGCGAGCCGCGACGGCCCCTCCGACCAGTAGGCCGACCGGTTGGTGGCGCGCTCGCCGAGCAGCTCCTCGACCACCCGGTAGCGCGCGGTGATCTCGGCCGGCTCATCACGATCGCGCACCTGGATCACGTACAGCGCGTCCGACAGCTCCCGCGGGTTGAGCGACCCTTCGATCGCGTTGTGGTTGGCCTCCGGCATCGGCTCGAACATGGCCCAGGCCTTGGCGTTCTCGTTGAGCTGGGTCTTCCAGCGGTGCGCCACTGGAGCCATCGGCCCGGCGCCGTAGACCACCGGAATGCGGCCGAAGACCGACCACGCCAGCTGCTTGGCCGGGTTCGCCTCCGTCTCGATGCCCGGCGCGCCCTGCTCGAGCAGCGTGTCGAGCGCCTCGACCGCCGGACCCAGGGGATCCGGATCGACCAGCAATCCGGCGCCGACCAGCAGCTCGTGGAGCAGACCCACCCCGAACCCGATCGCGGCACGCGGCTGGCCGGGCGCCTCGTACTTGAGCAGCGGGGTGCGGTCCTCCTGAGCTCGTCTGGCGAGCTCTCCGCCAGTCGAGATGACGACCAGCGGCAGGCCCTTGGAGCGAGCTTCGCCGGCAGCTCGCAGTGTCTCGACCGTCTCACCCGAGTGGCTGGCTGCAACGACCAGGGTTCGATCGCCCGCCCAGGCAGGCAGCTCGTAGTCGCGGTGGACGACGAGTGGGACCCGGAGTCTATCCCCCGCGATCCCGGCGACCAGGTCACTCCCGATCGCGCTGCCGCCCATCCCCAGCACGAGCACGGCGTCGACCTCCCGGTAGCGTGCCTCGAGCGTGGTAGCCGCGGCGATGCGGCGCGCCTGCGCGAGCTGCCTGGGGAGGGCTCGCACCCTTGCCAGCATGTCGCTCGCGTCGATGCGTGCGAGTGCTGCAGGATCGTCGAGGGTGATCGCCTCCTCGGGAAGCGGCGGCCGATCCCCGTTCTGATCGTCGTCCTCGCTCCGGCGGCCCGGTTCCTCGTCCTCGTGCTTGTAGCCGAAGAAGTCGCGCGCGTCCATGGCGGTCAGCTGGCGGCGACCGGGGCCGTGGCGGCGACGGGTGCCGGTGGCGCCGCTATCCGGCGCCCCTCAGCGAGCAGCGTCTCCACGTCCTCCGGTGTCCGCGCCTCGACGTAGATCCGCAGCAGGGCCTCC
>VBJP01000202.1 GCA_005880165.1 Chloroflexota bacterium
CTGGGGCACGCCCTGGTGGTGGTGGCGCTCGGTCTCGCGGCCCTGCTGTTCAACGCCGTCCTGCCCGAATGGGTGGATCCGATCATGGGCCGCGTCGTGGGCGTGACCCTGCTCATCCTTGGCATCTGGGTCTTCTACTCCCTGTACCAGTACGCGCGGCACGGGAGCGAATTCCGCTTGCGCAGCCGATGGATGCTCGTCTTCGCCTGGGTGCGCTATGCCTGGCATTGGCTCGCGGCACGCCTGCACGGCCATGCCCACGTCGAGCCCGTCGAGATGAGCTCGTACGGGGCCCGCACCGCCTTTGGTGTCGGGGTCATCCATGGCATCGGGGCCGAGACGGGAACCCAAGTTCTTCTCATTGCCGCGATTGGGGGCGCCGCCGGTGCCGGCCTGGGCATCCCGATGCTGATCGCGTTCGTCATCGGACTCCTGATCTCGAACACCGCGATCGTGTTGATCACCGCGACCGGGTTCGTGGCGAGTCAGCTGCGGGAGCGCATCTACGTCGGGGTCGGAGTTGCAGCCGGGGCATTTTCCGTCCTCGTCGGAGCGATCTTCCTCTTTCGGGCGGAAGGCCTGCTCCCCGATCTGACCCGGCTGTTCGGCTTCATCGGCACCTAGAGGCACCTTTCCTGGGGGAGTTCGGTCCCCTACCATGCGATGGCAGGCGTCCGCCTGCCTTGAGCGGAGGGCTCAGATGTCAGTTTCGCGCATCGCGCGACTCACTTATCGATGGCTCGCGTGGCTGTTCGTCGCGTGCGTCGTAGTCCAGTTCTTCCTCGCGGGGCTGGGTGTCTTCGCGGGAGCCTCGAACTTCGAGCTGCACCGGAACTGGGGCTACACGTTCGGGTACCTGCTGATCGTCATGGTCATCGCCGCCCTGGTGGGCCGGATGCCCCGCGCCGCCTGGGCCGCTCCCCTGGGCGTGATGGTCCTCTTCGCGCTGCAGTCAGTCCTCGTCGCTTTCCGTACCGATGCGCCGATGATCGCCGCGCTGCACCCCGTGAACGCGGTGGCCATCTTCACCGCCTCCCTCTGGATCGCGCGATCGTCCGCCGCGTGGCAGCGCGGTAGGGCGCCCGAGACGAGGTCGTCCGCCTCCGAACCGGCGCCGAGCGAGGCGTCCTGATGGACCTCTACCCCTGGCTCGTCTTCCTGCACATCGCCGGAGGGTTCACGTTCGTCCTGGGCCACGGTGCTTCGGCGATCGTCGCGATACGCCTGCGGACCGAGCGCGAGCCAGAGCGCGTTCGCGCATTGCTCGACCTCTCGAGCGGGAGCCTGACCCTCACCTATGTTGGCCTCCTGGTGCTCCTTGCGGCAGGCATCGCCGCCGGATTCGGCGGCGGCTGGTGGGGACGTCTCTGGATCTGGAGCTCCCTTGTCCTCCTGGTCGTCATCGCCGTCGTCATGTACCCGCTCGGCTCGCAGTACTACGCGAAGGCACGTCACGCGGTGGGGCTGAGGACGTACCAGGACAAGAAAGGCGATCCCGACCCGGTGCCGGCTTCACCGGCGGATCTCGACGCGCTGCTCACCAGCAGCCGGCCCGCGCTGCTCGCCGCCATCGGCGGTGTCGGGCTGCTCCTCATCCTCTGGCTGATGGTGCTCAAGCCCTTCTAGCGCGAATTCCAAAAGCGAGGATGAGGCGAGGCGGCACCGATGCCGTCCCCGCCATCCGTCCCCCTAGCCGGTCACCGCGGCGGGCTCGGGTGCAGTGATCTGCAGCGCGTTCCCCGTCTCGAGCAAGGTCTTGAGACCGGAGAGGATCATGGGCCAGCCGCTCTTGGTCTGCGCGAAGGTCTCGTTCTCTTCTGCGAAGCCATCGTGGGTTACGGACAGACGGCAAGCCTCACCCATGGGCGTGATCTCCCAGGCGACGCGGGTGGGCGCATCCTTGACGTCGGGATCCCAGCCGACCGCGAAGGTGTGCACCAACCGGCCGCCCAGTATCTGGCTGCTTGTAGACCAGCGGTGACCCGGCCCGGAAATCGGACTCGATGACCGAGCCGAAGTAATAGCGCTTCACGAGATCGGAGTTGGTCAGCGCCTGCCAGATGCGTTCCGGAGTGGCGCGAATGTAGATCTCGTACACACGCATGGGTGCGTTCATCGGTGCCTCCAGGGCGTGCTTGAGGTCGGCCATACCGCTCATCCATGGCTCGGCATACTTGCTGATCCATCGGTCGTGAATGAGGCGGATGGGGACCGGGTTGAGGAAGTGCAGCTTCCGGCGCCCGGCGCGGCGGGTCGTGACCAGGTGCGCCGCTTCCAGGACGCGCAGATGCTTCATGACGCCGAAGCGGGTCATCTCCGGCAGTGCCGCCTCCAGCTCCTCCAGCGCCTGGCCGTCGCGCTCGAAGAGCCGATCGAGGAGGATCCGCCGACTGGCGTCGGCCAACGCCCTGAAGGCCGCCTCGTCATCCATGCCGGGGACTATATGTGACCAATCAGTCACCTGTCAAGGGATGGGAGCCTACGGAACGCAGTCGCCCGGGGAACCCTGTAAACCGATCGGGGCTGGACCGGATGGCTGGATCTCGCCCGCCCAGATTGTCAACCGGCCGCACGAAAGGTCGACTCGACCAAATGGCCCCGATGCCGCGGTAACACCACCGGCGTCCGTCGTGATCTCGACTTGCCCAGGGTCGACGTGCATGCTGGTCAGCAGGCGACCCGATGGCGATCGTGCCTCTACGTCCCAGGGGAGCGGCGGCAGTGTAGCCACGTCTATCCGGGGTTGGGGGCCGCCCGGCTTCGATGCCGCCGCCTTCTCGCCGTTGACCGTCAGCGTTACCGCGAGTGTCGTCCCGTTCGAGATGCCGAGCTGCGGACGTTCGGGTCGCACCGTCGTCGTGATGCTGCATCCCCCGGCGACCAGTCCCAGAAGCATGACGGCGGCCACAATCGTCCCGCCTCTGCCGCTAGACACGCTGGACCTGTTCGGCCTCCACGCCCTCGACGGGTCGCTCGCAGGTCGGGCAGTACCAGCGCGCCTCGACGGGCGTGCCGCACACGGCATGACGCAGCGGCTCCGCGTCGCGCGCAACGCGCGACCCCCAGTCGGCGAGCAGCCGCAACGCGCCGGCGAGCTCCTGCCCCTCGGCCGTCAGCTCATAGGCGAGGCGGAGCGGCCGCTCGCTGTACGGCTGGGAGCGGATGACGCGCTCGGACTCCAGGCGCTTGAGCCGGTCCGAGAGGATGTTCGGCGCGATGCCGCTGACGCCGGCCTGCAGCTCATTGAAGCGCCGCGGCCCTTCCAGCAACGCCTCGATGAGGAGCAGGCTCCATCGGTCCCCCACCCGCTCGAGGGCCGCGGCGAGCGGAGATTCGACTTCTGGCATGGTCGGATCGTACGCCATCGGTCTGAAAACCCCCTTGCATTCGGGGACCGATGCTTGTAACTTGCAGATTACTAGTCACTCACCATAGTTGGACTGGAGGATGGACCGATGGGGTCCCTTGATGAGCTCGGGGCAGCGATCGCCAAGGTCGCGGAAGGCGTGAATGGGTCGACGGTGGGCGTCGGCAATCGATGGCGCGGGGGCTCGGGGATCGTCCTCGAGAAGGGCAAGGTGCTGACCAACGCGCACAACCTGCATGGCGACGAGGTGCACGTCTCCTTCATCGACGGGCGGGAGGCCGATGGCAAAGTGCTGGGCGTCGACAGCGACGGCGACCTGGCGGTGATCGGCGTCGACACCGGCGATACCACGCCGTTCGGCTGGGGCGACGCCAGCTCGCTCGGCATCGGGGCACCGGTGATCGCGATTGGCAATCCATCCGGCCAGGGCCTGCGCGTGACCGCCGGCTTCGTGTCGGGGATCGGTCGTTCGTTCCGCGGCCCACGCGGCCGCCGCGTGGCGGGAGCCGTTGAGCACACCGCGCCGCTCATGCCAGGATCGTCCGGCGGTCCGATCGTCGACACCGACGGGCGGCTGCTGGGCATCAACACCAACCGGCTCGGGAGCGGCTTCTACCAGGCGATTGCGGCCGACCCCGCGCTGAAGGCCAAGGTCGACGCGCTCAGTCGCGGCGAGGAACCGCAGCGGCGGCGACTCGGCGTGGGACTCGCCCCTTCGCATGTGGCACGGCACCTCCAGCGGGCCGTGGGCCTGCCGGAGCGCGACGGACTGCTCGTTCGAGAGGTGGAGGAAGGCTCGCCGGCGGAGAAGGCGGGGATCGCCGAGGGCGACCTCATCGTCGAGGCGGGCGGCAAGGCGGTGACCAGCGCCGACGACCTATTCGACGCGCTGGCGGCGTGGACCAACGGCGCGCTCGCCGTGAAGATCGTGCGGGGGTCGGAGGAGCGATCGGTTAACGTTTCGGCGTGACCTACGCGGAGCCGCCCTGCTCCCATCTCGATACCCTGCGCGAGGTGACGCCCAGCGGCGACGGCTGCGAGGAATGCCTCAAGACGGGCGGCAGCTGGGTCCATCTCCGCCTGTGTCGGGCCTGCGGACATGTCGGCTGCTGCGACCAGTCGCCCAACCGCCACGCGAGCGCGCACTTCCATGCGACTGAGCACCCCATCGTCCAGTCCTTCGAGAAGGGCGAGGACTGGATCTGGTGCTACGTCGACGAGGTCTATCTCGAGCCTGCCTGACCGTCCGGGGCGGGGCGCGGTCCGTACGCTAGCGGCGCGAGCCCTTCAGTGACGATGTCAGCTTGTTGTTGGCCGGGTCGTAGACCGAGCAGATGACGGTCCGATCCCCGTCACGCCACGCATCCGACGAGGGGACCACCGACGCGACGTCGAGCGCGGACTGATCGATGGGGATACCGATCCAGTCTTCGAAGATCGGGGCGCACGAGCTCACGACGAAGTCGTGGAAGGTGGCGTCGTCGGGATATCCCGTCTGCTGCGTGTCCGAGACGATCGCGATGAGCTCGTACTCATGAGTCTGCCCGCACGGCCTTCCAGTGACCTCCGAGATCTCACCGTTGCCTGGTGCGTCGTAACAATCACCAACCTTTAGCTTGTCGATCTTGACGGTCCCGCCGGTCTGGATCGCGCCTGCGTCATCGCGATGGGCCTGCGTGAAATAGCCGACGAGAGCCCCAACGACAAGAATCCCAATCCACCAGAACCGGAGCACAGGCCGCCACCACGCACGTCGCGGCGGGGTCGAGGCGGAGTAGGGCTGAGGCGGCGGCGCACCGCCATACCCTGCGCCGGCAAGGGGTGCCGAGGAGGCGTTGGGCGCCCAGGTCGTCTCAGGCGCTGCACCCCGACCCAAGCCGCATCTGGTGCACGAAGACTGGTCCTCGTCATTCGAGGCGTAGCAGCGCTTGCAGACCCAGCGTTCCATGACCCCTCCTTCCGCCGGGCGATAGGGTAATCCACCGAGGCTAGACTCACGCGGTGATCGAGTCGGTCCGCGTGGTCGGCACTGGGCGCGCCGGCAGCGCCATTGCGGCGCGGCTTCGGGAGCGGGGCCTGGCGGTAAGCGCCGGGCGCGAAGCGACCGGCGCTGCAGTCGACCTGGTGCTGCTCTGCGTCCCTGACG
Source organism: Chloroflexota bacterium (assembly GCA_005880165.1). Taxonomy (GTDB): domain Bacteria; phylum Chloroflexota; class Limnocylindria; order QHBO01; family QHBO01; genus CF-82. The sequence goes on from VBJP01000202.1 coordinate 5,514, forward strand.
CGGCGATTCCCGAGGTCGCGCGTGCCGTTCCCGAAGGACCCTGGGTGGCCCACGTCTCCGGTGCCACGACCCTGTCAGCCCTTGATCCGCATAGCCGGCGCTTCAGCGTGCACCCGCTGCAGACCCTCTCCCGGGAGCGCGGGGCGGAGCAGCTGGACGGCGCCTGGGCCGCGGTCACTGCGGAGACGGGCGAGGCGACCGGCGTGGCGAACCAGCTGGCCGAAACCCTTGGCCTGCGGCCGTTTCCGCTGGCGGATGCGGACCACCCCCTCTACCACGCCGCCGCGGTCATCGCCGGCAACTACCTGGTGACCCTTTACCGCACCGCGTCGCAGCTCTTCGAACAGGTCGGCGCGCCGCCGGAGGCGCTGGTCCCCCTGATGCAGCGCACCATCGAGAACGGATTCGTGCTGACCGGACCGATCGCGCGCGGCGACTGGGAGACGGTCGAGAGCCACCTGCGAACCCTGGAAGAGCGTGCGCCCGAGGTGGCGCCGCTGTATCGGGCGCTGGCGAAAGCGACCCGTCCGTGAAGCTGGTCCGCAGCGTGGCGGGCGTCCGCGAAGCGCTCATGGCCCCGCGCGAGGAGGCGATGCGCATCGGTCTAGTGCCGACCATGGGCGCCTTCCACGAAGGACACCTGACGCTCTTTCGGACCTGCGCCGGCGAGTGCGACGTGGCGGTCGCAAGCCTCTTCGTCAACCCCGCGCAGTTCGGGCCCGGAGAAGACCTGGAGCGCTATCCGCGCGATCTCGAGGGGGACATGCACCTCGCCGAGGAGGCCGGCATCGACCTGCTCTTCGCGCCCAGCGCGGAGGAGATCTATCCGCCGGGATTTGAGTCGGCGGTGGAGGTCGGCGAGCTCGGCAAGGTCCTCGAGGGGGAATCGCGTCCAGGCCACTTCCGGGGGGTCGCCACCGTGTGCCTGAAGCTCTTCAACATCGTCCAGCCCTCGGTCGCCTATTTCGGCCGCAAGGATGCCCAGCAGGCGGCCGTGATCCGCATCATGCTGCGCGATCTGAACCTGCCGCTCGAGTTGCGGGTGGTCCCCATCGTCCGCGATGCCGACGGGCTCGCCCTCTCGAGTCGCAACGCCTATCTGCAGCCCGACGAACGCGAACGCGCGCTGGCGCTGCCGCGCGCCCTCCAAGCCGGCCTGGAGGCCTGTCGGGCAGGAGGCGGGAGCAATAGTGCACTGGCAGCAGCGCACCGCATCCTCGACGCCGCCGAGGGTATCGAGGTCGACTACCTGGAGGTTGCCGATCTGGACGGGCCCACGCTGGCGGGCGCCATCCGCGTGGGCTCGACACGTCTGATAGACAATGTGCTCCTGGACGAGGAGGCGAAATGAGCAGCGAACCCCGGATGGCTCTTCCCGAGCTGGCGTCGATGAAGGCCGATGGCCGCAAGATCGTGATGGTCACCGCCTACGACGCGCCGAGCGCCAGGCTCGCCTCACAGGCCGGCGTCGACCTGGTATTGGTCGGCGACTCCGCGGCCATGACGGTGCTCGGCCACGATTCGACCGTCCCGGCCACGATGGACGAGATGGTAGTGCTGACCCGCGCGGCCCGAAGCGGTATCGGCCGGCCGCTGCTGATCGGTGACATGCCCTTCGGCTCGTTCCAGGTCAGCGACGAGGATGCGCTGAAGAACGCGATCCGCTTCGTCAAGGAGGCGGACGCAGACGCGGTCAAGCTCGAGGGCGGGGGCGCCTCGGTCTCGCGGGTGCGGACCCTCGTCGGTGCCGGGATCCCGGTGATGGGCCACATCGGTCTCACGCCGCAGTCCGCCACCATGCTCGGTGGCTACAAGGCTCAGGGCCGGACCGCCTCCAAGGCGCGCCAGCTGTTCGCCGACGCGCAGGCCCTGCAGGCGGCTGGCTGCTTCGCCATCGTGCTCGAGGCGGTCCCCGCCCGCGTGGCGACGCGGATCACCGAATCCCTGCGGATCCCGACCATCGGCATCGGCGCCGGCGCCGGCTGCGACGGCCAGGTCCTGGTATGGCACGACCTGCTGGGCATCACCGAGGGGCGCCTGGCGCGCTTCGTCAAGCAGTACGGACACCTCGCCGAGGAGACGCGCAAGGCGCTGGAGGCGTACGCCGCCGACGTGCGCGGTGGCGCCTTCCCGGCCGAGGAGCACAGCTACGGTATCTCCGAGGAGGAGCTGGCACTCTTCGAGTCGGAGCTCGATTCCGGCGCCCTTGTCGGCGACGCGGGAGGCGACTGGCTCTAGCAGTCGGCGCCACGCCGAGGTGCAACTGGTGGGCTAGTAGCGAGGACTTCCTGTTGTCAATGCAGTGGCCGGGCCTCAGGCCACGACAGAGCCCGCCGCTGATGCGACGGGCTCTGATCAGAACCGCTCAGTAGGGTCCGGCGACGGGCTTGACCGATTCGGCGACGAACTCAGTGCGGCAGGTCAGCTCGTCTCCGAACCAATCTTCCATGTTGGTCGGGGCGCAGCCGCGCGCGGCCGGGTCGTCCAGGTGGCCAACCACCTCGACCCAGTGTCCACGAGGCGGCATCGTTACGCCGGTGGCTGGGTCGATGGTGACTTTCAGCCACCATGTGTCAAACGCAGCGCTCTCGGAGACGACCAGTCCGTTGTAGTTGATGTTCTGGCAAACCAGCCATGCCACCGAATACCCACCGCACGCCCCGCCCAACCCGCCGTCCGGCATCTTCGGAAACCACCCGCGGACGCGGATCGAGCTGGACCCATAGCACGCCAGCCGCTCCAGCGGGGTGCGGGACCCCATCGATGCGGGCCCGTTGATGAGCGCCTCGAGGTTCATCGGCGATGCCGGACACGGCAGCGTCGTCGCCTCCAGCCAGGGCTGACCGCCGGGCTGGCCGGCAGCAACCCAGCCCAACCAGTCTGGGCAGGTGAACGGGGTGGTTCGCACGGGCGGTTCGCAACCCGCGTTCGGCGGCAGCCCAACGGCGGAGAGCCGGTACCAGGCGTACCCATCCGCGCTGACCGGTCCGGCCACCACAAAGCCCAGCTGACCCGCATCGATCGTACCGAGCTGGGCGCCCGCGGTACCAGGCTTGGCGCGCACCGTCAGACCGTCGACCGTCGGCTTTGCGAGACCGTCGACTACGATACCGCCGACCGCCGGTGAGGAGCTCGCGATTGGCTCGCTCGGCGCAGCGGTCGGGGAGGCAGTCACCGAGGGCTGGGGCACTCCCGTTGGAGTCGCCGAGGGGGCGGACCCGGCGTTCGGCGCGGCACAGCCTGCGAGGAACACCATGGTTGCGAGAGTAAGCAGCCTACGCACGTTCATACCTCAGATCACGCCGCGAGCTGGGCGATCAGCGGGACGGACCTGATGGTTCATCTTTGTATTGGTCGCTCGGCGCAGGCAGAATCCTTCGCTCGTCCGCCGCGTCACGATCGTCCGGTAACTGCTGGGGACATTCCCGTCAAAGGGCCGCCTTGAGGGCGAGGATCCTGCGATACGACTCGTCGATGCGAGCCTCGGTGAGCAATCTCTGCGCGACCAGACCTGCGATGAGGTCGATGGTGCGCGCCACGATCCCTGGCTCGTACACCTGCTGCTGCGCGATGGTCAGGATGTCGACGCCCGCCTCGATCGCCAGCCGTAGCGCGTCCTCGTAGCCGTACGCCTTGCGGATGGCGCCCATCTGCATGTCGTCCGAGATCACCACGCCCTGCCAGC
>VBJP01000003.1 GCA_005880165.1 Chloroflexota bacterium
AGCCGCGAGGCCCTCACCACGCCGTTCCTGCTTCGGCGGGAGTGGCGGTCGTGACCCGGCGACGGCGTGGCCGTCCGTACCAGCCATATCCCGGGTCCCGCGGCTCGGCATGGGTCGCGCGGTTCCTGGTCCTGGTCGTCGCCGTGGCGCTGATCCTCGGCGCGCTCGCCTTCGCATTCACTCGCTAGGGCGCTCGCTAGGGCGCTCGCCGGAGCGCTCCGCCCTACAGCGTCTCCAGGAGCACCGACTGGACGTGCCAGAGCAGCTTCCCCAGCTCCGGTGCCGCGCCGACCAGGTCCACGCCCTTCGCCTCCACGTGGTCGAAGAGGCGGAACTGGCTGGCTCGGACCAGGCGGCCCAGCGGCCGCAAGCCATCAGCCAGCTCGAGCGACTGTCCGTACGGCACGTAGGCGTCGCCGGTGTCGTACATCAGGAAGACATCGGCGCGGACGGCTGCCAGGTGGCGAACTGGCGAGAGACGGGCGAGGCGGTCCGTGATGGACGCCGGCAGGGCGTCCACGATCTCGCGGGCGCGCGCGAGGGTGCCGGCCGTGAGTACCGTATAGACCGCCCTGGCCTCGGGACTGGTCAGCCTTGCCGCAAGCGCCGGGTCGAGCGCCGGCAGGTGACCCGACTCGACCGGCTTCTGCATGGCGGCCGTCAGAGCCTCGCGGTCGCTCGCGTCCGGAACGAGGTCGAGCACAAGCCGGCCGAAGACCTGGCGCGTCAACCCCGAAGGGTCCCATGACGTGGTTGTGCCGTTGACCGTCATCGCGTGCGTGGCGACGTCGGCCAGGTACTCGCCGGCGTCCGCGTAGGCACCGAACGCGTTCACCCACCGCACGTCGCCGGCGATGCGCGGATCTCCGGCAGCCAGCAGTGCAAGCGACCCGCCCACCGACAGACCAACCAGCCCGACGCGATGCGGATCGACCTCCGGCCAGGACGCCAGGAGCCGAAAGGCATCCACGACTCCTCCTGTCTCCCCGGCGTCGAGGTTGCCCGCCAGGAGCGCGGCCGAGTCGGGGACCAGCACCGCCACGCCTGAGCGCGCCATCGCATCGGCGAAGCGAACGACGGCGGGATAGCCGCGCCCGACATTGTTGATGCCAAGGACGAGGACCATGCCTCCGACCGGGCGGTCGCGCGACGCGCCGGCCGGAAGCCACAGATCGGCGAGGTCAGCGGACGCGCCTGGGTCAGACCGATAGCGCAGCGTCTCGCGACGTGGCGTGGGCGTGAGCAGCTGGAGCGGTTGCGGCCCCGCGTCGACGAGGCTCGGCACCAGGAGGAGCGTCTGCAAGGTGACGCGGGAGGGTTTCCATGCAACCGCAGCCGCCAGGAGCACCAGCAGTGACAGGACGATGAGGCCCAGGCGGCGCAGCCATCGGCGCGGCTGCGGATCCGTGCGCGACTCTGAGCTCACGCTTCGCAGTGTGTCAGGTGCGCCGCCTGCGCGGCATCCGCGAGGTCCGGAGCCGCAGGCGGCGGATCAGCCGCCGAGGTGAACGGTCACCGGAATCACGCCGACCACGGATCGATTCGCGTCGCTGACCGCCGCCCACGCCTCGGGCGACAGGTCCGCGACCTTCTGTGCGCTCGTGCCCCAGTAGCAGTCGCAGTAGTCGACGACCGGCAGGCGGGCACATCGGTCGCCGCACACGGTCACGTACCGCGCTGCGGGAGGCGGGTCGTACTGTCCGCCCAGCGGACCGGGCAGCGCGACCACCGCGATGCCTCGCCATCCAGAGGTGCAGCAGTACCACGTTGCCTTGCCGCTGGCCGTGCTGCCGGTGACCGGCGGAGCGACCACGATTGGCGCAAGCGGCGGCGCGGCCGTGGCGACGGTTCCGAACGACACCGTGGGAGCGACGACTCCGGGGGTCGGGACGACGGGCACCTGAAGCGTCTCCACGCCGATCGACGGGCCGATCTCCTGCAGGCTGAGCGCCGCAGACGCCTCGCGCCCTGCCGGGCCTCGGTCGAGCAGGGGAAGGGGTTCGCTCGCCGCAGCCAGGAGACGGCGGGTTTCCGGCGCGATGGGCGTCGCCGAGCGGGCGCTCAGCGGAACGACCAGGGCCATGGCGATTGCAAAGGCGACCGTTCGGACGGCGACGCGCCGCAGAAGGTCCGGCAATAGAATCCTCGCTGGGTAGAGATGCCGTCCGTCCGGCCGTCGCCTCAAGGGCCTTGAGCATCGGCGCGGGACGAGCCTTCACCCTACTCCACGGCCGCCCGCGGTGTCGAGGCTTGGGGTGCCCAATGGCAACGGCGCAGGTTTGCGGCGGGACGGTTCAGGGAAGTGAGGTATCGATAGATGACCACACGCGACCTCACCCGCCGGAGTGGCGCGGTGATGATGCGCGGCGGCGCCAGGCGCCCGACCGAGGACCAGCGCCTCCTGCAGGAGGGTCGCGAACCCGCTGAGTTCCTCGAGACGGACACCTGGCGCGCGCTCCGCATCCTGGGCGAGTTCGTGGAGGGATTCGATGCGCTCGCGAACATCGGTCCGGCGGTCAGCATCTTCGGGTCGGCTCGCGCCAAGCGCAGCGAACCGGAATACCGCCTCGCGCGCCGCGTCGCCCGTCGCCTCGTCAAGGAGGGATTCGCGATCATCACCGGCGGTGGGCCGGGGGTCATGGAGGCCGCCAACCGCGGCGCCCAGGAGGCGGGCGGCCTGTCGATCGGCTGCAACATCGAGCTGCCGTTCGAGCAGGACCTCAATGACTACGTCGACCTGGGGATGCAGTTCCGCTATTTCTTCGTGCGCAAGACGATGTTCGTGAAGTACGCGGAGGCGTTCTGCATCTTTCCCGGCGGGTTGGGGACGCTGGATGAGCTGTTCGAGTCGCTCACCTTGATCCAGACCGGCAAGATCGAGCACTTCCCGGTGGTCCTGTTCGGGACCGCGTACTGGAAGGGGCTCTTCGACTGGATCCGTGCCCGGCCGCTCGCGGAGGGCAAAGTCGCTGCCGAGGACCTCGAGCTCTTCACCCTGACCGACGACGTGGACGAGGCGTGCGCTGCAATCCTGGCGCGCTATCGAGAGCGAGAGGAGAAGGAGGCCGCCTCCCAGGAGGCAACCGCCCAGGCGATGAAGATGGCTGCCGGCAGCTCAGGCTCGAGGCGCGGCCCGACGCCGTAGTGACGCCTAAGGGCTGATCTGGCGGACCCGACCGGATTCGAACCGGCGATCTCCAGCGTGACAGGCTGGCATGTTGGGCCGCTACACCACGGGTCCGCGGCGGGTCGCGGGAGCATAGCACAGGCACCTCCTTCGGCCCTCCACCATGACCTCATGGCGGCTGGCGCGAAAGCTGAGCCGATGCACTGGCGAGTCCCCAAGTCCCTGCGCCATAGGCGATGGCGGCGCCCATCAGGGCCACCGAGGCAGCCAATAACCAGCCAGATCCGCCCCGCGCGATCTGGGTGACCGCCGCCACGGCGGATGCCGCCAGCAATCCGGCGAGCAAGCTCGCGAGGACTGCGGCAGCGGCCGTGATCCAACGCCCTCTGCGCGCGACCCAGACGGCCGCCGCCAACTGCGCAGCCCCTGCCAGCGCCACGAAGACGCCCAGGGCCAGGGCAGCCCCGCCGACGGCCCGGGTGTCGATGGCGAGCGGTGGCAGAAGCGAGCGCAGCCAGGCGCCCGCAAACTGCCCGAGACCCGCGAGGACGAGACCAGAGATGAACATGGCCGTCCCGCCGGCCGCCAGGACCAGGCGGGCGAAAGCGAGCACCGTGGTCCGGTGGGGATCAGCGGCCGGGTCGAGCCAGGATCAGGGCGGAGGCACCGAACATGAGAGCCGTAAGCCCGAGCGAGACGGTGAGGACCGGGTCGACGTCAGGCCTCGAGATCACCGCCAGCAGCCCACCCACCGCCAGCACGCCGGCGATCAACGCAAGGGCTGTCGTCGCCAGCCGTGAGAAGCGGAGGTCGGCGAGGAGCGCGAGCGGTGCGGCGGTCAGCAGCAGGCCCAGGACGAGCAGACCAATGCCGCCGAGGAGCGGCAGCTGACCGAGCTGACCGAGGTTGGGTGGCGGGGGGCCGCCGGTGTCATAGCGGGCCGCAATCGTGAGCCCGTGGACGATCAGCGTCACGCCCACGATCAGGATCGCGACCCCGAGGACGGCGATCGCCAGCGCCGCGACCGAACCAAGCTCGCCGATGTGCTCTGGAGCCAGGGCGTGGACGCGCCGGCGCGGGGCGTTCAAGGCGGATGCGCCGCGTCGCTCGCGAGAGCCCGGCCGGCTGATCTTGGTGGTGGCCATCGGCCGCGAATTGTAGGTGACGGCTCCCTGGTGCACCACCGCGCTCTGCGGCGTGGTTTGCTAGCCTTGCTCCTCGCATGACGCTCCCCGCCTCCGACGCGGACGCCCGCTTCGAGCGCGCCATCGACCGCTGGTTCCGCGATCGCCTTCGCCTGGAACCGACGCTCGCCAGCTTCGTCGGCGTGCACGAGCACGACGATCGCCTGCCCGGCGCCTCCCGCGAGGCGATCGACGAGCGCGTCGACTTCTGGCGCGCGGTCCTGACCGAGATGGACCGGTTCGTGGCGGACGATCTGACCCCGACCCACTCGCTGGACCGAGACCTGCTCGTTCACGAGGCGCGACTCGAGCTCCACGAGCTGACCGAGCGACGGACGTGGGCCGGACGCAGCAATGCCGCCGAGGAGATCGGTGACGCCCTCTTCCCGCTCTTTACCCGGGATTACGCCCCGCTTCCCGACCGGCTCGAACGCATCGCCGATCGGCTGGAGGCCGCCCCGCGCCTGCTGGGCGAGACGAAGTCGCGCTTGACCGACCCCGTGAAGCTGTGGGTCCAGATCGACCTGGAGAGCGGCGCAGCGCTTCCATCCTTCCTGGACGTCATCCTGGCTGCAGCTCGCTCGGAGCGCTGTCCCGACCCACTCGTCTCGCGGCTGGAGGCCGCGGTGACCGGCACGCGACAGGCGCTCGAGGAGCACGCCACGTGGCTCCGGAACGAGGTGCTGCCGCAGGCGACGACAGAGTGGCGGGCCGGGCCCGAACAGTTCGAGGAGATCGTCCGTCTCCGCGAGCTGACGGCGAGCGGCGACGAGATCCTGGCCGTCGGCGAGCAGATCCTGGCCGAGGAGCGGGCCGCGCGCGCATCGACGAGCACCGAGCTGGATCCGACGCTCTCCCCCGAGGAGATCGCAGACCTCGTCAAGAACGACCATCCAGCGAGCTTTGGCGAGGCGCTCGAGGAATACCGGCATTCGATGGCTGCGGCGCGCCGCTTCGTCATCGATCACGACCTGGCGACGATGCCGGCGGACGACACCCTGGTCGTCATCGAGACGCCCTCGTACCTGCGTCACCTGATCCCGTTCGCGGCCTATTACGACCCGCCGCGCTTCGACCCGCGCCCCACCGGCACCTACATCGTCACGCCGCCCGCCACGCCGGAGATGATGCGCGAGCACAGCTACGCCTCCATCAGCAACACATCGGTCCACGAGGCGTATCCGGGTCATCACCTCCAGCTGTCAGCCGCCCGAACCAACCCGAGCCTGGTGCGGCTCATCCTCTTCTCGGCAGCGGAGTTCACGGAGGGCTGGGCCTTCTACTGCGAACGGACCATGAAGGAGCAGGGGTTCGACGACACGCCCAAACATCGGTACATCCAGCACACCGATGCCATCTGGCGGGCGACGCGGATCGTGCTCGACGTCAAGCTGCATCGCGGTGAGATCGGCTTCGAGGATGCGATCGAATACCTCGTCGCGCAAACCGGCTTCGAGCGGCCGGCGGCCCTCGCGGAGGTGAAGCGCTACACCTCCACGCCGAGCTATCAGCTCAGCTATCTATTCGGACGCCACCTGATCGACCGGCTCAAGGCAGACGTGGAGCGCGCCCAGGGTCCGGCCTTCTCGATGAAGGCCTTCCACGACACGCTGATCTACGGCGGCAGCATGCCGGTTTCGTACGCCAGGAGACTCTTCGCAGGCCTCGATTCGTGAGGCCGATGCCGACAGGCGGACGCCGGGGTCATCTCATCGCCCTGTGGGCGGTTCTCGGGTTGGCGCTTGGCGCCTGCGTATTCAGCGGCCCGACGCCGACGCCCCACACCGTCTGCCCCACGGCCGCGCCAACCGCCGAGCAGGCGACGAGCATCCTCTCGGACGTGTCCGATGCGGTGGTGCAGACCAACAAGGGCAGTTTCACCATCGGGCTGTATGGCGACAAGGCCCCGATCGCGACGGCCAACTTCGCCGCACTGGCCCGCTGCGGCTTCTACGACGGGGTCACGTTCCATCGGGTCATTCCTGGCTTCGTGATCCAGGCTGGTGACCCGCAGACCAAGAAGAACCACGGCATCTTCAACGAGCTTGGGGCCGGCGGGCCGGGCTATGGGTTCGCGATCGAGACCCCGCCTCCCGGCCTCAGCTACGACAAGTACGTCGTGGTGATGGCGAATGCCGGCCGGCCGGACACGAACGGCAGCCAGTTCTTCATCGACCTGGTGGACATCAGCGACCAACTCCCGCCCGAGTACACGATCTTCGGCAAGGTCACCGACGGGACGTCGGTCGTCGACGCCATCGGTCAGGTGCCGACCAATGGGACCCCTGACACCGGACCCCAGAACGTGCCGCTCGACCCGGTCGTGATCCAGTCGATCACGGTGCGCGCCAAGGCCCAGCCGAGCCAGGGCTGAAGGTCGTTTCTGATCTCGGAACGGCCTCGCGCAAGAGGTTTGCGGTGTAAAGGATTCTTAACGCTCGACCATTGACTCCAAGTGAACAGATGGTCTATCCTGACGGTGCTGTTCGCACAGCGATTCACCACTGGCTGCAAGGTCATGGGTAGGTTTGGGTAAGGGTAGAGCGGGAAACCGCTCGTGAAAGATGCCCTTGCGGTTAGCGAATCCGGCAGCAATGGAGGCCCCTCTTCGGAGGGGCCTCCGACTATCTGCGGCGCTGATCCCTGACCGATGCTGACGCCCGCCGACACCCCGGTCGCGCATCATCTCCGGATGCCGTCCGCTCCGGTCCTGACCAGCCGTGCGCTCAATCGCGCGCTGCTGGCCCGCCAGCACCTGCTGGCGAGGGCCTCGATGCCCGCCGAGGCCATGGTCAAGCACCTGGTGGGGATGCAGGCCCAGGTCCCCACCAATCCGTACGTCGCCCTCTGGTCGAGGCTGGAGGGATTCGAGGCTCGGGAGCTCGAGTCCCTGATCCTGGAACGACGAGCCGTTCGGACCTCGTTGCTGCGCACGACCCTGCACCTTGCGACCGCCGGCGACGCGCTCGCCATGCGGCCGGTGCTGCAGGGTGTTCTGCAGCGCGGATTTGCCTCGGGCAGCCCGTTCCACAAGCAGCTGGTGGGTGTCGATCTCGACGCACTGATGGCCGCCGGCAAGGCTCTACTCGACGACGAGGCGCTGACCACCGCCCAGCTTGGCAAGCGGCTCGCACAACGCTGGCAAGATCGGGATCCGGTGTCCCTCGCCTATGCCGTGCGCTACCTGGTGCCGATGGTGCAGGTCCCTCCCCGTGGCCTCTGGCAGACGTCCGGCCAGCCGATCTGGAGGAGCCTCGAATCCTGGCTGGGCCGCCCCGTCGAGGGCGACGACGCCCCGGATCGGCTGGTCTTGCGCTACCTGGCGGCATTCGGACCGGCAAGCGTCAAGGACATCGCCACCTGGTCCTGGCTCACCAGGGTCCGCGAGATCATCGATCGTCTGCGATCTTCACTGCGGATCTATCGCGACGAACGAGATGGCGAGCTGTTCGACGTCGAGGACGGAGCGCTCCCCGATCCGGAGACGGCGGCACCCGTGAGATTTCTGCCGGAGTACGACAACATCGCGCTGTCGCATTCGGATCGCGGCCGGATCATCGATCCGCGAACGGTCGGTCGTATCACGGGTTACGTCGGGACCTTCCTGGTCGACGGCCTCATCGCCGGCCAGTGGCGGCTCGACAGGACCAAGGAGCGACACCTTCTGCTGGTTGACCCCTTCGTGCCGCTCTCGGACGACCAGGCGGCTGACCTGACCGATGAGGGCGAGCGCCTCCTCGCCTGGGCGGGTGGCGACGTGGCTGGCGTCGAGCGCCGCCTGGAGTTCGGTATCGCCCGCGACCCGAACCGGTCCGCCTACCGCTGACCGCACGTATGTCGTGACAAGCCGACGGTTGCCGAGCCCGGGCAGGCGCGCCAACCCCGGTATGATTGCCGTCCCCCGCGCGCGCCGGTAGCTCAGTGGATAGAGCGTCGGCCTCCGGAGCCGAAGGTCGCAGGTTCGAATCCTGTCCGGCGCGCCAATCCCTCAATCCGGGCGTGCGATAAGCGGTGCGTAAGCGGCGGCGGCTGCGGATCGGTCATCATCGGTCCGTGGAAGGACTGATCCGTCGTGACCGCTCAGTCCGGGAGGCGGAAGAGAAGCGGATGAGCCCGGCAGCCGCGCGATCAGCTCAGAGCCGAGGACGAATTCGCGCGGAGGAGCCGGATTCTTTCAGAACCGCCTTCGAGCGGGATCGCGATCGGATCATCCACTCCAAGGCCTTCCGGCGCCTCAAGCACAAGACGCAGGTCTTCCTCAACCCGGAGGGCGACCACTACGTCACCCGCCTGACGCACACCCTCCACGTTGCGCAGATCGCCCGCGCGCTGGCCGGCGCCCTCGCGCTCAACGAACCGCTGGCCGAGGCGATCGCGCTCGGGCACGACGTGGGGCACACGCCCTTTGGTCACACCGGCGAGGAGGCGCTCTCCCCCTACTTCGCGCCCCGGGGCTGGCACCACGCAGCGCAGAGCGTGCGCGTCTACGAGGCGCTCGAGGACCTGAACCTCACCTGGGAGGTGCGCGACGGCATCCGGGCGCATTCCTGGAAGATCGAGCCTCCGCCGGCCACCCAGGAGGCCTATTGCGTCCGATACGCCGATCGCATCGCGTATCTCAGCCACGACGCGCTCGATGCGATGCGGGCGGGCGTGCTCGACGGCGGGTCCTTCCCGCCAGCGGTCCTCCAGCGCTTGGGTTCGCCGGGTCGGGCATGGATCGCGGAGATGATCGAGGCCGTCATCGAGCACAGCCTTGCCAAGGGTCAGGTCGCCATGGACCCGCAGACCCTGGCGGTGATGAACGAGCTGCGCGACTTCATGTTCGAGCGCGTCTACATGACGGGCGAGCTCCGACGCCAGCAGGAGAGGGCCGTCGATGTTATCCGTCGGCTTGTCGAACACCATCTGGCCAACCCCGGGGAGATCCCCGACACCTACCGCGAGCACGCCGCCGAGCCGGTCATCCAAGTGGCTGACTTTGTCGCGGGCATGACCGATCGCTACGCGCTCGCGGTCCATGAGCGCGTGCTCAATCCCACGTCGTGAAGGTCAGGCGAAGATCCGCAACGCGCCGGGGCGCACGGTCACAGCGACCGGCGTGACGCCGATGGAGCGCCCGTCCGCGTGGGCGGGAATCGTGTGCCTCAGGCCACCCACCACGACGTGACGCGCCCGGAGCGTGCGGACGCGCGGCTCATGGACCTCGCGGCCGCGTGCCACGCGCAGGAAATGCCGCAGCACCTGCAAGCGACCCATGCGCTCAAAGACCACGACATCGAGCAGGCCGTCGGCAGGGTCTGCCTCTGGTGCCAGCGCGAAGCCGAAGCCATGGAATGGACCGTTGCACACGGTGACCGCCGGAGAGGCGGTGCGATATCGCTGGCCGTCGACCACCAGCCAGAGCGGTGTCTTTCGGCGCCGGATCGCGCGCCACGCGGCCTTGGCAGCGGGCAGCCAGCCAAGGCGCTCGCCAACCTGGGCGACCCCGAAACCAGCCGCGTCAAGCCCGATGCCGGCCGCTTCGAAGAAGATCGCCGCGTTCGGCGGCGGATGGACGGGTGCGGTATGCCCTAAGGATTCGTCTGGGGGAAGATGCCAGGCCGAGCCGGCGTCGATGGCCGTCGCTCGCCCACGAACGATGATGTCCAGCGCCTGCTCAGGATCCGTCGGGATGCTGGCCCCACGGGCGATGTTGTTGAAGGTTCCGAGCGGAACGATGCCCAGCGTCGCCTCCGTGCCTAGCAGGGCGGCGGCCGCCGGGCCAACTGTGCCGTCGCCGCCGGCGACGACGACATCACGACCCTCTTCCGCCGCAGCCGTGGCCAGGCGTCCCTCGTCGTCGTCCCCCACGAGCTCGCGGAGCTCGACGTGGAGACCGCCCTCCGCCAGGACCCCGAACAGCTGCGAAGGGAGGTGCGTCTCCTGGGCACGGACCCGACCGGGCTTCCGTCCAGCCGCCGGATTGACGAGCAGCAGAATCGGGCGGCGTCCCTCGTTATCCATGCCGGTCGGGCAGCATCGCTGCTGGCGACGGAGTCAACGTCGGCGCCTGGGCGGCGTTTTGATATGTCTGGAAGCGGCCATCACCACAGTCCATCGCGATCAGGTCCGGCCGCGCTGAGCCCTGGTTTGGTGACGGAGAGCCGGGCGGACCATAGATGCTGCGGGTGGTGAGACCGATGAACGTGCTCCCCAGCTTCACCGGCGGCCTCCCACCGCCAGTCTCCGGGCTGGGCACAGGCGTTCCGATCGGCGCATAGAAACGGTCGCCCCATTGCAGGCGATCAGGACAGCCGATGCGGCTGGACGCGACGTTGATCCCGGCGATGCCGATCAGGACGAAGATGACCGCTCCGAGGGCGATGCAGCCGATGGCGCGCCCATTCACGGGCGCGCGATCTGGAACCGCGTGAATTCACCGCTGGCCGGAGCGCGAGTCGCCTCCAGATTCTCCACCAGGGATCCGGGCGGTCCGCGCTGGAGTAGCCGCTCGAGCGCGTCGAGTGCCACCGGCTCGCCCTCCGCGACGATCTCCACCGCGTTCTCGTCGTCGCGGTTCATGACCCAGCCGACGAGGCCCAGTGACGAGGCCTGGCGAACCGTCCAGTAGCGAAAGCCCACGCCCTGCACGCGCCCTGAGACGCGGGCCGCCAACCGCTCGCGCGCCGTCACGATCAAGAGACGGTTGGCCAGGCGAGCATGGCAACCTCCAGCGCGAGGCGCGGCGAGGCGTTCTGGGCGAGCCCGGCATGGATCGCCTCGAGCAGCCCGATGAATGCGACCAGCGGAGCCGCACCCAGGCCCATCGCCGCGCCGGGGAGGTCCGAGAGCAGCTCGGCCGTGGGCACGCCGTCCAGCCGACCGGCCTTGGCGACCAGCAGGTCCCTGGCGAGCGAGATCCATGCCTCGACGATCGTGGTCGCCGCGAGACGTTGAACCGAGGCGGGAGCACGTGGCGGCTCAGCGCCGTCCAGCGCCGGCGCCGATTCGGGTGGGACGTCAGCCGCCTCGGGTACTGCGCGACGGGCCGCGTCGTCGAGAAGCTCGCGGGCCGAGACGAATCGCTCCGCCCGCCCTCGTCCCAACAGGTCCACCAGCTCGCGCTGGACGCGCCGGCGCCATTCCAGGCGCTCGTGCTGCCTCGAGAATGCGAGTGCGCGGCCCACGAACCCGTCCGATATGCGCGCCACCGCATCGGCCTGCTCCTTGGGCAGCAACTCGTGATCCATCAGCCAGGCGCTGAGCTCCGCCCTGGGCACGGGTCCAATGCGCAGCGGCTGGCAGCGCGACCGGACCGTGTCGAGCAGGCGGTTCGGCTCGTCGGCGACGAGGATGAAGACGTGGCGATCCGAGGGCTCTTCGAGGGCCTTCAGCAGCGCGTTCTGGATCTGCTCACCAGCGCGGTCCGCTTCTTCGATGAGGATCACGCGGCGCTCGCCGGCGATCGGCGCTCCTGCGGTGCCGCCCAGCCAGCGACGGGCAGCGGCAACCAGGCTCTCGCCCGTAGAGCGCCCGTCGCGCCAGATCTCGGGCGAGCCGATCACCAGGTCAGGATGCGCCCGCGATCGGGCCGATCGACAGCCCGCGCAGGCATTGCACGGTCGGGCCGCACGATCGACATCGGTGCATAACAGAAGGGCGAGAAGGTCTTCCACGAAGGCTCCCTTGCCAGCGCCCGCGGGGCCGAAGACAAGGAAGGTCCGACCCAGCCGCTGGCGCTGGCTGGCCCGGATTGCAACCGCGCGCGCCGTCGCCTGGCCCAGGCTCAGGAAACCTGGCGCCGCCTCGGTCGAGATCACGAACCGAGTATAGGAGCGGGTCGCCGCGTCCGATAATCGGACGGTAAGCCACCGATCAGCCCCGACGCGCATGCTCCGGGGACGTGCTCCGTCGGGCCGCCCGGGTACGCCAGTTGGCGGCCGGCCGGCACCCGAGCCCGCCCGTCGTACGGCGGCCCGCGGAGCGCCACCGGGGCTCGTGATTCGAACCCGCGTCGACGGCTCCATTCGCCCGCGCCCGGTCGACGGTGGCATACTCCCTGCTACGGGACAAGGCCGTAGCTAGAGGAGGTGTCCCATGGCCAGCCAGCCATCCAAGACGGCCGATGAGCTGACGACCGCGATCCGCTCGCTCGTCGACAAGGCCCTTGAATCCCAGACCCGCGAGCAGATTGCCGCCCGTGGTCGCGAGGTCGCAGCCGCCATCGCTGGGACGGCCGGGACGGCGGCTGGACGAGCATCCGACATCGCGAACGACGTTTGGCGCGACAGCGCCTCGCAGCGTCGCGAAGCGGCGAAGACAGCCGAGCGAATGCGTCGCGACGCCCTCAAGTGGGGCAGGCGAGCGTGGCTGAAGCAGCTCCAGCCCGCTCTGCGTAACACCTGGAGCCGGCGTGCAGCGGCAATCGGAGCGGCCGGGCTGGCCGTTCCCGCTTCCCGCGAGCTCGTCGATCAGGCGCGCGTTCGCCTCGGATTACGCCAGCGCGAGGAGAACCGTTGGCGCATCTTCTTCCTCGGTCTGCTGCTGGGCGCAATCGGCGGTGCGATTGCCGCGCTGCTGACCGCGCCGCGGCCCGGTCGCGAAGTCCGTGACGAGCTCGCCGCGCGCGCGCGCGACGCGGCGACGAATGCCGGCGAGTGGGTGCCGATCTTCCAGCGTGAGGCAGCCGAGACGCCATCCATCGGCCAACCCCTGGTCGGCGACCTGGCACCGCCCACGGCCGGCGAGACTTCGGCTGCCACTGAGAAGCCAGTCCGACCTCGAAAGCGGACTGGCGAGACGGGCGACATCGCGCGCTCGTCGGGCAAGGGCAACGGAGCGGAAGGCCTCTCCTCCTCGCCGCAGCCGGGGATCGATCAGACCGAAACCGACACGATCTAGCGCCGCCCTGCGGGGCTAGATCTCAGCTCGAGTCGCGGGTGGGCCGGCGGCCCGAGCGGAACCGCTGCCAGATCCCCTCCTCGCCTCCACCCGCTTCGTTCTCGCCAGCAGGCCGGGTGGGCGCAACCGGGGACTGCGCAGGCTGGCCCGGGCTCTCCCCCTCGTTCGCCGCAGAGCTCCGGGTCCTCGCTCCTGCACGGCTCGAGGCTCGCCTCTGGGGGGCGGGCTTGGCAGCTCCGGCCGTCACCTCGTCGGTACCAGTCTTGGCTCGTCGCGAGCTACCCGAACGCGACCGGGCAGGTCGCGCTTCCTGGGCCGCGGACGAGGCATCCGCCGCGCCCTGACGTCGATTCGCCGCG
>VBJP01000204.1 GCA_005880165.1 Chloroflexota bacterium
GGAGTCATCCGTCTTCCCTGGCTGATCGCGGCGCTTCAAGCGCGCGGCTTTGCGGGCCCGTGGAGCCTCGAAACGTTCAACCCCGGCTACTGGACCGAGGATCCAGCTCTCGTGGCTCGGCGCGGAATGGCGGCGCTGGATGACCTCCTGGCGCGGGAGACCTGACATGACTCAGCATTCACCCACCAGCCCGCACGACCATGCTCCATCGAGCGCGACCCTCCGCGACGTGGCCGGCGCCGCGGGCGTCTCGATCGCCACCGTCAGCCGCATCCTGACGGGAGCCCGACCGTCGGCGCCTGCGACCCGAGAACGTGTCCTGATGGCTGCCGCGGATCTCGACTACCGCCCATCGGGGCCTGCCCGTGCCCTGAAACTGCGACGGAGTCGCACCCTTGGGCTGTTGGTGACCGATATCGAGAATCCGTACTTTCCCGAAATCGTCCGCGCGGTGGAGGATGCAGCCCATGAGCGTGGATTCGCGGTCCTGCTGTGCAACGCGACCGACGATCCGCGCCGCGAGCTCGCCTACATCAACCTGCTCCTCGAACGCCGCGTCGATGGGATCATCGTGGCTGCCAGCCGCGTGGGGACCCGGCATGCGGCGCTCCTCGCACGGGCTCCGGTGCCGGTGGTGCTGGTGAACAGCGAGGCCCCGCGCTCCGGGCTACCCGCCATCACCAGTGACAACCGTGGCGGCGCCCGCGTGGCGGCCGAGCACCTGATTGGCCTTGGGCACCGACGGATCGGGCACATCACTGCCCCGGCCACGAATGCCGCCGCGGCTGCGCGGTTGCTTGGGGTCCGAGATGCGCTCCGACGCGCGGGCATCGGTCCGGATAGCCTCGCGCTCGCGCAGGGAGACGGTCGCGTGGCCGGGGGCGAGCGAGCGATGTCCGAGCTCCTCGAGCGACACCCCGCCCCGACGGGGGTGGTCTGCTACAACGACCTTACCGCCATTGGGGCCATGCGCGCCGTCGCGCGAGCCGGGTGCTCGGTTCCGGGGGACGTCAGCCTGGTGGGTTTCGACGACATCGACCTGGCGCAGTGGACCGATCCTCCACTCACCACGATCGCCCAGCCCAAGCGAGAGATGGGTGCGTGGGCGTTCGCACGACTCGCCGATGCGGAGGACCCATCCGCGCCCCCGCGCCGCGCCGCGACGGTCCGCTTGCCGACCACACTCATCGTGCGGGCCTCAACCGCCCTGGCCAGGGACTGACCGATCCGGCGCTGAATGCCCCTGCCCCAGGACCAGCCCAGCAGCTGGACTGGCTGGCACGCGTCACATCCACGTAATCGCGGCGTCACACCCGCGTCGCGCTTGGGCATGAAGGTGTTTCCGTTCAACCCATCTCACGCTTGGAGAACGAGCATGCATCGGCTCATACGTGGCGCAGTAATCGGCGGAATCCTGGCGACATCGCTCCTGGGCACCTCCCTTGGAGCCGTCGCAGCCTCCACCGGTTCAGGCGTCATCGGTCACGTCTACGTGAACAACAACACCGCCGGCCACAACACCGTGTCCGGGTTCGATCGGCATGCGGATGGAACGCTCACTGCAATCGCCGGAACCCCCTTTGATGCAGGCGGGGCGGGGACCGGCAGCCCAATTGGGTCGGCCGGAGCACTACAGCTCTCCGGCGACGGCCGCTACGTGCTCGCCGTCGATGCGGCGGCGAACGACATCTCCGTCCTGAAGATCCGCCCGGATGGCTCGCTGCGCCTGGTCGACGAGACCTCCTCGAACGGGACGACCCCGATCAGCATCGCCGTCCACCAGCAGCTCGTGTACGTCGCGAATACCGGCGCGGGGGGCAGCAACTACACCGGGTTCCGGCTCAACGCAGGCGGTCACCTCAGCGCGATCCAAGGCTCCACCGTGAGCCTCCCCGACACCGCATTGCCGGGGCAGGTCCTCTTCAGCGGCGATGGCCGCCACCTCGTCGGGACCCAGGTCGGGCCAAGCGCCGGACCATCCTTCATCGACAGCTTCAGCGTGGGAGCCGATGGTCGGCTGACAGCGGCGCCGGGCTCGCCGTTTCCGGCACAGAAGATCGGGCCCTTCGGGAGCCAGTTCCGACCGACCAATCCGGACCAGCTCTTCGTCTCCAATGCACACGACGGTGGGGGCAACGGGACGGTCTCCGTCTATGACGTAGCCTCCGACGGCACGCTGACCGCCATCGCCGGCTCGCCATTCGCAGACTTCCAGACCGCCCCGTGCTGGGTCGCGATCAGCCACGATGGCGCCTACTTGTACGCCATCAACACCGGGAGCTCGTCTGTCTCGAGCTACAACATCGCAGCTGACGCCACGCTGTCACTCGTGGGAAGCACCGCATTGAGCGGCTCCGGTCTGCGACCCTTCGACGCGGCGCTCGATCCCGGGGACGGCTACCTCTACGTCGTCGATGCAGGAGTCGCCAAGATCACAGTCTTCGCGGTCGACGGCGGTACCCTCACCGAGCTGGGGACATCTCCAGTGCCGATCCCTGGTGGTGGTGCTCCGTTCGGGATCGTGGTCGACTAAGGCGACCTTCCGGCCTCGCGAGCGGCGGCGGAGCATTCCGCCGCCGCTCACGTTCCCAGGCGAGAGGTCAGGACGTTGCCGTCGGCAGCTGGAACCAGATGGCGGTCCTCCCGTTTCCCGAACGGGCACCCACGGAGCCGCCGTGGGATTCGACGATCTGGCGCACGATTGCCAGGCCGATTCCGGTCCCCCCCGTCGTCCGCGCCCGGGATGGATCAACCCGGTAGAGCCGCTCCCAGATGTAGGGCAGCTCCTCGCTGGGGATCTCCGCGCCGGTGTTCTCGATCTCGCAGCGTACCCAGCCGGCTTCACTCCGAAGGCGGATTGCGACCTCGCCACCGTCATCCGTGTAGCGCGCGGCATTCTGCATGAGATTGCTGACCACCTGGCCGATGGCGTCCTGATCGGCCATCAGGCTTGGCAGCGATGCCGCATCGTCGATCCGGATGCTGATCCGGCGCGTGGCGAGCTCCGGTGAGGCGATCGCGGCGGCGCGTTGAACGAGTGCGGAGAGGTCCAACTCCGCACGCGCGAGCGGCCGCGGGTCGCGCTCCCCCCGAGCCAGCTGGTCGAGGTCCGTTACCAACCGGCTGAGCCGGACGATCTCCTCTTGCACAGTCCGAAGCATCTCCGGCGTTGGTTCGATCACGCCATCGGCGAGGGCCTCGGTATAGCCCTGAAGGCTCGTAAGAGGCGTGCGCAGCTCATGGGCCACGTCCTCCACAACGGCCTGCCGGAGCTGTTCGACCCGTTCCAGGCTCGCGGCCATGTGGTTGAAGGCGGTGGCAAGCTCGCGGAGCTCGGGATCGGGAGGGTTGGGTACCCGGGCCGCGAGGTCGCCGGCGGCGATCGCTCGCGAGGCCTGCGCGAGACGGTCGAGTGGGCGCAGGATGCGGCGCAGGAGCCACCAGGCGGCAAAGGCGCCCAACGCAACGCCCACGATTGCCCCCACCACCAGGACGCGGGCAACGTAGGCATCGAACATCGCCTGTGCTTCCTCGGGTGAGGCGCCCCCCTGCTTGGCGAGCGTCATGATCTGGTCAGCGCTGAAGCGCTCCACCGCGAAGATCATCACGGCCGCTACGGTCAGCGCGAGTGCAAGGAGGAGCCCGATCAGGCGCAGGCGCAGCGAGGGCATGAGCCGCATCATCGGCGGTCCTTCGCGTTCTCGGTCAGGCGGCGGTGCCAGATGGG
>VBJP01000205.1 GCA_005880165.1 Chloroflexota bacterium
TCCTCAAGGAGTTTGGGCCGCACATCCTGCACTTCCAGGCGAAGGACCTGATGATCGATCGCGACGGGCTCTACGAGAACGGAATCTTCTCGATGGGCATGGGCTGGCAGATCCCCCGCATTCCGGGACTTGGGGATGCGAACTGGAGCGCGATCTTCTCCGAGTTGTACCGGGCTGGCTACCCGGGGGACTGCATCATCGAGCACGAAGACCGCGCGTTTGAAGGATCCGACGAGCATGTCAAGCGCGGTTTCCTCGTCGCCCGCGACGTCCTCAGACCGTACTGCCGATGAGCCCTTCCCCCTTGTCCATCGGGACATTGAGCGAGCGAACGGTGGCAAAGACCATCGACCATTCCTTGTTACGACCGGAGCTCGACGACCGATTCGTCGAGGACGGTTGCAGGCTCGCGGCCGCGTACGACGTCGCCTCGGTCTGCGTACGTCCCGTGGATGTGCGGCGAGCAACCGCATTGCTGGCCGGCACCGATGTTGCCGTCGGCACCACGGTTGGCTTCCCACACGGCAACCACCTGACCGACGCCAAGGTCGCCGAGGCACGCACGGCTCTCGACCAAGGCGCATCTGAGCTCGACATGGTGCTCCAGATTGGTGCCCTGAAGTCAGGCCGCGATCTCGACGTCCAGGCCGACATCGAGGCCGTTGTCGAGGTCGCGCACAGCGCGGGCGCGATCGTCAAGGTGATCTTCGAGAACGCCTACCTGACCGACGACGAGAAGGTGCGAGCCTGCCACCTGAGCGAAGCCGCTGGCGCGGACTTCGTCAAAACGTCGACTGGCTTCGCGGCCTCGGGCGCAACCCACGACGACCTGCGGCTGATGCGGGCCAACGTCTCACCGCGGGTCCAGGTCAAGGCGGCGGGCGGTGTTCGCACCGTCGATGACCTTCTTGCGGTCATGGCCCTGGGAGTCACCCGCATCGGAGCCACGCAGACAAAGGCGATCATCGATGAGTTCAGGGTGCGCAAGGCCGGCGTTGGGCGGGTCGCGGCGGCCGTGTCGGACGTGGAGACCTTGTGATGATAGTCATCGCCTTTCCGTCGATCGGGCTGTATCGTCAGCGCCAACAGCCTCCGCGTCGCCGAGCATTGCGTACTCCGCGGCCGGATGCCATGCCGCCCTCCGGAGCACCGGTCGTAGGCGCCGAACGCTCGCGGGACCTTTCACGACGCCTACCGAGAGGCCGCGTGGTGGATGGACCGGGCCATCGCGGAAACACGCGCTGGCACCGCGGCATCAACGCAGGAGGTGTGACGCAACGACGCGATTGAACGGGCCTCAACTCGGGCAGTGGCAGGTTCCTCGGCGCGGGACCTCGACGCTGCCGAACAAGGAGGACAAGGAATGAGCAAGCCATCAACGCGGGCTCGATCGCTCGCCATTCTGGCCGTCATCGCGATCGTGTCGGCCTGTTCGTCGCCAGCCGCCTCCGGCGGAGGAGGCAGCGCCTCTCAGGGCACCAAGCAGTACACGATTGGGTATTCGAACGGCGGCGGCGTCGGTAACGGCTTCCGCGAGGAGCAGGTCTGCACGGCCAAGGCGGAGGCAAAGATCTCCGGCCAGGTTTCCAACCTCACCGTGATTCACCGCAACACCGACGCGGCGGGCCAGCTGGCCGACATCCGAAGCCTGATCGCGAAGGGCGTGAACGCGATCGTGTTCAACCCGAACGACCCGAACGCTCTCAACCCGGCCCTAGCGGAAGCAAACGCTGCCGGGATCAAGACCGTCTCCGTGGACGCATACGTGACCGACCCAAACACGTGGAACCTGTACAACAACCAGGTGAAGTACGCCGAGCTCGGCGCCAAGTGGCTGTTCGACCAGTTGGGCGGCAAGGGGACTGTCTGGTACACGCGAGGTCTTGCCGGTCATCCAGCCGACTCCGACCGTGACAAGGGCTTCCAGAACATTTTGAAGCAGTACCCGAACATCAAGGTCGTTCCGAACAACCAGGGCGTGTTCACCGGTTGGGATCCGGCAAAAGCGACGGAGATCACCAACAACTTCATCAGCAGCGGTCAATACGACCACATCGATGGCATCTGGGCGTCCGGCATGGGCAAGCAGATCGTCGACGCGATCAAGGCGGCCAACAAGCCGTTCAAGCCGATCGCCGACGCCGACATCAACGGCCTCGTGTCGGACCTGCTCGACCCGACGAACTTCCCGGGCCTCAAGGGCGCCGCGGTTTCCAACACCGCAGCGGTCGGCGGCGCGGGGGTCGCCCTGGCACTCAAGCTCCTCAAGGGGGAGCAGGTTCAGGCCGACCCGAACGCGGGGCGTGCAAATACCGTTCTCCTCGACCCGGTGCTGTACGACAACCTGACCGACTCGGGCAAGGCCGGACTCCGGGGATGGGCAGCCAACGGTAAGGGGATGGATCCGCTCTGGCCGCTCACCCTCTCGATCCCGAACTGGACCTCGTACGATCCCGCCAAGGTGATCAGCTCCTGCAAGGGCGCCTAGCGAATCACGCATGCGCGGCTAGAGTGCTGGGGACGCCGGTTTCGCCGGCGTCCCCAGCGTATCCGCCACAGGAATCGTGCTTATGAGTCCCACGACGACCGGGCTCCTGCTGGAGGCCACGGGCGTCTCCAAGAGCTACGGTGCGGTCGTCGCACTGAAGTCGGCCTCGCTGGCAGTCCAGCCTGGCGAGGTCCATGCGCTTATGGGCGCGAACGGCGCCGGCAAGAGCACCCTCGTGAAGATCCTGACCGGGGCGGTGAGGCCGGACAGTGGCAGGATCGCGGTCCGCGGCAGGGAGCGAACCGTGCATTCACCGGCCGAGGCTCGCCACGGCGGCCTCGTTTCGGTCTACCAGGAACCGTCAATCATCCCCGACCTTGACATTCGGGCCAACCTTCGGTTGACCGAGACGCCACTGGAGCCCTTCCGGCATTGGGTTCACGATCTGGGGCTCAAGAACCTCGATCTGTCACGTCTGGCACGGCGCCTGCCCCTCGCCTCGCTCCGAGTCATCGACCTCGCCCGCGCCCTCGCGATCGAGCCTGATGTGCTCATGCTCGACGAGATGACGGCTGCCCTGCCTGCAAACCTCACCGAGCGAGTGCTCGAAGTGATTGGTCTTCAGCGTGGCGGCGAACGCTCGGTCGTATTCATCTCGCATCGGATGATCGAGATCGCCGCCGTGTGCGACCGGGCGACGGTCCTCCGCGAGGGCGAAACGGTCGGCGTCGTGGACGTCACGGCGGGCACTGAGGAACGCATCGTCGAGTTGATGCTTGGCGCCATCGTCGAAGGACTGCCTGAACGCGGCGGTGAGACCTCGACCGCGGCGGCAGGAACGGCTGCGCCGCGACTCACAGCCCGCGGCATTGCTGCGGGCCAGAAGCTGCAGGATGCGTCCTTCGAGCTCCGGTCGGGCGAGGTCCTCGGCGTGGTCGCGCTCGAGGGCCAGGGACAGGACGAACTGTTCGACGTGCTCTCCGGCTCGGAGCGGCCGAGCGCAGGCGAGCTGCTCGTCGACGGCAAGCCAGCCTCCTTCGGCCACCCAGCCGACGCGATCCGGGCAGGCGTCGTCTACGTCGCCTCCGACCGCGCCGAGGCGCTGCTCATGCAACGCTCGGTCCGGGAGAATATCGCGCTGCCATTCATTACGCGGATCAGACGATGGGGCCCGATCGACCTGCCGGCCGAGCGCCGCACCGTGGACGCTGCGGTCAAGCGGCTTCAGATCGATGTACGGGCCGGAAACGAGGTCCGGCGCCTGTCGGGCGGCAATCAGCAGAAGGTGACGATCGCCCGGTGGGTCGCCGGCGGCGTGCACGTGCTCCTCTGTTTCGATCCGACCCGCGGCATCGATATCCTGACCAAGCAGCAGATCTACGTCTTGCTGCGCGACCTCGCCGAAGCCGGCGCCGGCGTGCTCCTGTACACATCCGAGCTCAAGGAGGTCCCGCTCGTCTGCGATCGCGCCATCGTGATCTTCGGCGGCCGCATCGTGAAGGAACTCATCGGCGCCGAGGCGGACGAGGCGCAGCTCCTGCGAGCTGCGTACCACCTGCGGTCGGGTG
>VBJP01000206.1 GCA_005880165.1 Chloroflexota bacterium
GAGCACGGAATCGGTCGCCCGTCCACCTATGCGCCAACCATGGAGACGATCCGCAAGCGCGGCTACGTGACGGTCGAGGACCGGCGCCTGCATCCCACCGAGTCCGCGGAGCGCGTCACGGACCTGCTCGTCGAGCATTTCCCGGAGGTGGTCGACCTGGACTTCACGGCACGCATGGAAGAGCAGCTCGACGACGTGGCTCGCGGCACGAACGCTTGGGTGCCCATGGTTCGCGGCTTCTGGGAGCCGTTCAACGAGAAGCTGGTCGAGGGGCGCACCAAGATCGCCAAGCAGGTCGAGCTGACCGACATCGTGTGTCCCGTCTCCGGCGATTTCATGGTCAAGCGGTTCGGCCGCAACGGCTGGTTCCTTGGGTGCAGCGCATACCCGGAGTGCAAGCACACCATGCCGCTGCCCGGGGCCGGACATGCCCGGCGTCGGCGAGGTCTGTCCGCTCTGCGGCCAGGTGCACCTGGTGGCGAGGCGCGGGCGCTATGGCCCGTTCGTCGGCTGCGACCGCTACCCCGAATGCCGTTACATCAAGAAGGACGCGACGGCGCCGTCGGAGCAGTTCGGCACGTGTCCCAAGTGCGGGCTCGGCACTATCGTCACCAAGCGCTCACGGCGGGGTGGCCGGCCCTTCTGGGGTTGCGACCGATATCCCGAATGCGACTTCTCGACTTGGACACGACCGGGGGGTGCCGTGACGACCGGCCCCGCGAGTGACGGTGAGGGGACCGATGGAACCGCACCCTCGGCCGATGGCGCGGGTCGGGCGCGAGGGCGGCGACGCTCGCCGCGACGGCGCCGGCGAGGAAGCCAACCGGTCAGCGACCGGTCGCATGGCTGAGGTCCCACCCGGCGGCAGCGAAGCGGCGCTCGCGCAGTTCCTGGAGCACCTCCGGGGCAAGAACGCCTCGGGGGGAACGATCGTCGAGTACCGGCGCAACGCCGGTGAGTTCCTGACCTTCCTGGAGGGCGCCGGGGTTTCGTGGCTGGCTCCGGATCGGTCCGCAGTCCGCGCCTACCTGGCGTCGCTCGCGGACCGAGACCTCGCCGCCACCTCGGTGGGCGGCAAACTTTCTGCGGCTCGCTCCTTCTACCGCTACGCCGTCCGCGAGGGGTGGCTCGGCGCGGACCCGCTGACCGGCGTGCGCACCCCGCGGCGGCCGCGGCGGCTCCCGGGCGTCCTCGACCGTCCGCAGGCCGCGCGACTGGTAGAAGCCCCCTCCCGGTCCGAACGGCGGCGTCGCCGGCGACCGCCGCGCGACATCGATGAGGCCATCGCCAAGCGCGACTCTGCGCTGCTGGAGCTGCTCTACGCGACGGGCATTCGCATCTCGGAGGCCGCCACGGTCGAGCTCGGGCGTCTCGACGTCGAACGCCAACGCATGCGCGTCCTGGGCAAGGGCAACAAGGAGCGCGAGGTGGTCTTCGGCCGCCCGGCGGCTGCCGCGCTGGCCGCATACCTTCGAAGCGGCCGACCGGTCCTGGCGGGCGCCGCCCGGCGGACGGGCGCGCTCTTCCTCAATGCGTCGGGCGGCGCCCTCTCCGCGCGCGGAGCCCGGCTGGTGGTTGACCGCTGGGTCGAAGCCTGCGGCCTGCCCAAGGGAACCTCGCCGCACACTCTCCGCCACTCGTTCGCGACGCACCTGCTCGAGGGTGGCGCTGACCTGCGCAGCGTCCAGGAGCTGCTCGGCCACGCGAACCTGGCCACCACCCAGATCTACACGCACCTCTCCGACGCGGCCCTCCACGACGCGTATCGGTCCGCGCATCCGCGCTCGACGCGGCAGGGGAGCCGCAGCGCGGCGCGGTGAGCGAGCCGCCCGTCGCAGACGAGACCCTCGACGAATCGGTGCAGGAGAGGCTGGACGCCTCTCCCACCATGGGCCAGCCCTCGGCCGGCCGCGTTCTCGCCCAGGCCAGCCTGATCCTGACCGTCGCGGCGCTCGCCAGCCGGGCGCTCGGCTGGCTCCGCCTGCTCGTCATCGGCTCGCAGTTCGGCGCCGGCCGCGAGCTGGACGCCTACTTCGCTGCCTTCCGCATCCCCGACGCGATCTTCCAGCTCGTCGTGGCTGGCGCCCTCTCCGCGGCCCTGATTCCGGTCTTCCAGGGCTACCGCGCCAGGGGCGACGAGGCCGAGGCCTGGCGGCTGGCGAGCAGCGTCATCAACCTGGTGGTCATCGCGCTCTCGGCGTTCAGCCTGCTGATGGCCATCTTCGCGCCGTGGATCGTGCCGCTCATCACCCCGGGCTTCGACGCACCCACCACGGAGCTCACCATCCGCATGACGCGGGTCATGCTGCTCAGCCCGGTCTTCATCGGGATGGGTGCCGTCGTCTCGGGGATCCTGAACAGCTACGAGCGCTTCGCCGTTCCGGCCATTGCGCCCCTGCTCTACAACCTGGCGATCATCGCCGCGGCCATCGTGCTGGCGCCGCTCATCGGGGTGGAGGGCCTGGCAGTGGGGGTCGCCGTCGGCTCATTGGCCCACCTCCTCATCCAGCTGCCGCAGGTGGCCAGCGTCGGGCAGCGTTACGACCTCTCCCTCTCCATCAATCACCCCGGCGTCCGACGTGTCGCGTGGCTGATGGCGCCACGCACGCTGGGCCTGGCTGCGGTGCAGATCAACTTCCTGGCAAGTACCTTGCTCGCGACCGGCCAGCCGGAGGGAAGCGTGACCGCCTACAACTATGGGTTCCAGCTGATGCAGGTGCCGGTTGGCGTGGTGGGTGTCAGCGTGGCCATCGCCCTCTTCCCGCGCCTCTCGCGGGACGCCGCTCTCGGGAACCTCGACGTCGTGCGGCATCAGCTTTCGTCCGCCATCCGCGTCCTGCTCTTCATCGCGCTGCCGCTGACCGCAGTGATGACCGTCCTGCGCGAACCGCTGACCGCGGTCTTCTTCCAGTACGGCCTCTTCAGCCGCCAGTCGACCGACCTCACCGCGGTCGCGCTGCTCTACTTCACCCTGGGCCTCGCGGCGCAGTGCTTGGTGCCCATCCTGGCGCGCGCCTTCTACGCCCTGCAGGACACGGCAACGCCCGTACTGTGGGCGATCGTCACAGTCGCACTCAACATCCCGCTCATGGTCTGGCTGGTGGGACCGATGGGGGTTGGCGGCCTCGCGCTGGCTTTGTCGGTCACGGCCAGCCTCGAGGTGTTCGGCCTGCTCTGGGCGCTGCGCGGCCGACTGGGTGGGCTCGACGGCCGGGAGCTGCTCTCCTCGCTGCTCCGATCGAGTGCGGCCGCCGCCGCGACGGCGCTGGTCATGTTTGGCGGTCTGCAGCTTACTCAGATCTCGCTCCCCACGCTGCTCGATCACGCCCTCGGCAGGCTCGTCGTCCTGCTCGTGCTCTCCGTCCTGGGCGGTGCGGTGTTCCTTGGCGCGGCGGCCCTGCTCCGATCACAGGAGATCGGCGAGCTGCGAGGGCTCCTCGGACGACGGTTCCGCCCCGCCGACAGCGTCCCGGGCGGGCAGTGACCGGCGAGGCACCATCCATCGGGCCTCCCGGGGGGAGCATGGGCCTGGGTGCGATGACGGATCGCATCGGTCCTGACCGGGTGGTTGGCGTGCCGCTGGGCGAGATCACCTCGCTCGCCTACGACTCGCGCCACGTCGAGCCTGGAGCGCTCTTCTTCGCGGTGCCCGGCGAGCACACCGATGGACACCTCTACGTGACCGACGCCGTCGATGCGGGCGCCCGGGCGGTGGTCGTGCAGCAGGAGCTGCCCGCCCCGGGAGCTCCACAGCTGGTGGTCGCCAACTCCCGATACGCCCTGGCGGACGCCGCCGACCTGTGGTTTGCCGAGCCGAGCCGACACCTGGCGACGATCGGCGTCACCGGCACCAATGGCAAGACGACCGTCACTTCGCTCTGCGCCCAGATCCTGGCCTCGGCAGGCCAGCGACCCGGATTGCTCGGGACTGTGAACATCCAGGTGGGCGATGAGCTCCAAGAGAATCTCGCTCGCGCAACGACCCCCGAGGCGCTCGAGCTCCAGGAGCTGTTGGCGCGGATGGTGGCGGTGGGCAACCAGACCGCGGTGATCGAGACCTCGTCCCACGGCCTGGCACTCGGGCGCGTGCGCAACTGCCGCTACCGCGCCGCGGTGCTCACCAACCTGACGCACGAGCACCTCGAGTTCCACGGCACCTTCGAGGCCTACCGCGACGCCAAGGCGCTCCTTGTTGACGAGGCCCCCCTCGCCATCCTGAACCGCGACGACCCCAGCTGGGCGGTCTTGCGCGAGCACGCGCGTGACCGGGTGCTGAGCTACGGCGTGCACGAAGAGGCCGATGTGCGCGCATCCGAACTCCGCGTCCGGTCCGATGGCTCGCACCTAGCGGTCGCCGCGCCGGGTTGGAGCGGAACCCTCGACATCCCGCTCCCCGGGTCGTTCAACGTCGAGAACGCGCTGGCGGCGTTCACGTTCGCCGTTGGATGGGGGATCGACCCGGATCTCGCAGCCAAAACGCTGGCAACCGCCCACGGCGTGGCTGGGCGCATGGAACGAGTCGATCTCGGTCAGCCGTTCAGCGTGGTCATCGACTACGCCCACTCGCCGGATGCCATCGAGAAGATGCTGCGCGTCCTCCGCCCGATCACTGCGGGGCGGCTGATCGTGCTGTTCGGCTCTGCGGGTGAGCGGGACCTCCTGAAACGGCCGGAGATGGGCCGTATCGCCGCGGAGCTGGCGGATCTCGTGGTCGTGACCGACGAGGATCCCCGTGGCGAAGACCCCGAGGAGATCAACCGACAGATCGCGGACGGCGCCCGTGCTGCCAGCGCCAAGGACGACGAAAACCTGTGGGTCATCAACGACCGCCGAGCCGCGATCGCCCATGCCATCGGCCTGGCACAGCCAGCCGACACGGTTCTGCTGGCCGGCAAGGGCCACGAGCACAACATGTTCGTCGCCTCCGGATCGGTATGGTGGGACGAGGCGGAGGTGGCCCGCCAGGAGCTGCATGCCGCCGGCTACCCGAGGACCAGCGACGTGACCGAGGATGGAGCCCGCCAGGAATCGGCGCCGTGAGCCTGCGGGCCTGGCTCGAGGACGATCCGGCTCGCTGGGACGCCTTCGTCGAGGCGGCGCCGTACCGGTCCTTCTCGCAGCTCTGGGAATGGGGCGAGCTGCGCCGAGAAGGCGGCTGGATCCCGCTGCGGCTGGCCGTGGGTGACGCCGAGGCAGGCGACCGCATCCTGGCTGGTGCCCAGCTCATGGTGCGCCGCGTCCCGCTCTTCGGCACCGCGCTGGCATACGCGCCGCGTGGCCCGGTCGGCGCGCTCGACGAGGATGCCGCCTGGAGCGAGCTCGTTGCCGCGCTGCGCCGCCTGGCAATCGCGGAGCGGGTGGCCACCATCCGCATCGAGCCGGAGGCCACAACCTCATCGCCCGTCGGCCAGCGATTGCAGGCCCGCTTCTGGCGGCGCGCGCCGGCGAACCAGCCGACGAAAACCCGGATCATCGACCTGGCTCGCAGCGAGGACGAGCTCCGCGCCGACCTTCGCAAGAAGCATCGCCAGTACGTGGCCAAGGCCGAACGAGCAGGTCTCACCATCGAGCGTTTCGACGGGGGCGCCGATCCCGACACCATCGGCCGAGCCCTCGCCGACTTCCATCGAATCCTAACCGGCACCGGCGAGCGAGCCGGATTCAACACCCGTCCCCCGGGCTACTACCGGCAGGTATGGCAGGCCCTCGCCCCTGCCAACCGCGTC
Organism: Chloroflexota bacterium; assembly: GCA_005880165.1. Lineage (GTDB taxonomy): Bacteria > Chloroflexota > Limnocylindria > QHBO01 > QHBO01 > CF-82. The sequence goes on from VBJP01000206.1 coordinate 5,727, forward strand.
CGCCTCTACGTCGCCACCCGCGACGGAAATCGCCTCGCCACGCTCTTCCACATCACCTGCGGCGGCCATGCCGCGGAGCTGTACGGCGGTGCCACGCCGGAAGGGACCGACGCCCACGCCAACTACCTGGTCAAGTGGGCCGCCATCCTGGGGTTCAAGGAGGAGGGCTTCGCGACCTACGACCTGTGGGGCGAGCCGACCTCCGGGATCGCCCATTTCAAGGAGGGCTTCGGCGGTGAGCCGATTGAGCTGGTGGGCGCCCGCGACCTGGTCGTCAACCGCGCCGGCGACCTCATCGTGCGCGCTGCTCTGACCGCCCGCGACCAGCTCACCAGTTCGCGCCGCGCTCGCAACCAACCCGCCGCGACGACCACCGTCGGGGGATTCCGCGAAGCCACCGAGACCGATGGCGCCACGTGGCAGGCCCTTCTCGAGCGCGTGCCATCAGGCGACGTGCTGCACGACTGGGAATGGGCCGCTGTCGCCGAGCTCGATGGAACGCCCGTCCGCCGCTTCGTCCTCGAGGAGAAGGGTGAGGTCGTCTCGATCTGCTCGGCGCAGGTGCGTCGCACGGCCCTCGGCCGCTCGTTCTGGTACGTCCCGCGCGGCCCGGTGCTCGACTACGACCACCCGAACGCCCAACAGCGCCTCCAACGCGTCGTCGACGGACTGCGCTCCGCCGCCAAGGCCGACCGCGCCATCGCCGTCCGCATCGAGCCGCGCGTCGAGCGCGACAGCCCCGCGGCCGCCCTCTTCGATCAGATCGGCCTCAAACGGATCGACGCCACGCTCCAGACCCCGGACACCCGTCTCGTCGACCTTCTCCTCGACGACGAGGCGCTCCTCGCCACCTTCGACAAGGACACGCGCTATGCGATCCGCCGCGCGGAACGGGAAGGCGTTCACACGTCAGTCGTCGACGACCCGAACGACGACCGGGCCCTGGCCGAGCTCCACGCCCTCGTGACCCAAACCCTCGATCGAGCCCAATACCGTCTTCCCAGCCTCGAGCGCTACCGAGCGATCTGGCGCGGTCTCGCACCAGCGGGACGCGCCCGCATCATCCAGGCCCGCCACGACGGCAACCTCGAGGCAACAGGACTGCTCGTCATCGAGGGCGATCGTTCCATCTACCTGTATGCGGGCTCCATCCGCGAAGCGAAGGGCGAAACCAAGCGCTTCCCGTCGTACGCCGCGCAGTGGCAGATGATGGGCACCGCCCGCGAGATGGGCTCCAAGACCCACGACCTGTGGGGCGTCGCGCCAGAAGATGCAGGCCCCGACCACCCGTGGTACGGCTACAGCCTCTTCAAGAAGGGCTTTGACGGACGCTTCGTCTCCTGGGCCGGCTCCTGGGAGCTCGTCGTCGATACGGCGATATACCGGCTGCGCGAGGTATTTGCGCGCCTACCGGGGCGGTGAGCCATGCCTTGCGAGAGAGTGACCTCCACAAGGTCTCGTGCGAACGCTCTATAGCCAGCAATGCAGCCCTCCGGAAGCACCAGGCCAACAGTGGTCGGCGCGATCATCGCAGCAGGCCTGGTTTTGCTCCTCGCCGCGGC
>VBJP01000207.1 GCA_005880165.1 Chloroflexota bacterium
GTTCGAGGCGATCCGCGGCCTGGCGCAACTCGGCTGCGATGTCAGGCAGCCGCTCGTCGAGGACAAGGATCGATTCGGTCTCGCGGGTGCCGGCAACGACGTCCTCGCCCTGGGCGTTGAACAGGAGATCGCCATAGAGCCCCGGCTCGCCGGTCGCCGGATTTCGGGTGAAGACGACGCCCGTCGCCGACGTCGGACCGCGGTTGCCGAACACCATCGTCTGCACCGTGATGGCCGTTCCGAGGTTATCCGGCATCCGTTCCGTGCGCCGGTAGGCGACCGCGCGATCGTTGTTCCACGAGCGGAAGACAGCCTCGATCGCAAAGCGGAGCTGTTGCCACGGGTCGTCAGGAACGTCCTCGACGCCGACGATCGATCGAAACCTCGCCTCGAACAGCTCGCGACACGCGCGTGCGAACCCGCCGCTCCCCGAGGCCCGGGCAAGCCCGACGGTCGTTGACTCGTTCAGCCCGAGATCGAGGATGGTGTCCATCATCCCTGGCATCGAGACCGGCGCCCCGGAACGGACGCTGACGAGGAGGGGATTCGCTGGATCGCCGAACCGCCGTCCGACCTTCGCCTCGACCTCGGCCATCCGTTCGCGCAGCTCGGCGTCGAGCCCGGCAGGCCAACCCTCGGCCAGGAACTCGCGACACGTCGCCGTCGTGATGACGAACCCGGGCGGGACCGGAAGGCCAAGCTCGCGGATCATGACGCCAAGGCTCGCGGCCTTGCCCCCGACCAAAGCCTTCGCTTCCTCGAGTGTTGCCGAATGAGCCGCCTCGAGCGCGTGGGTGAGCGTCATCGAGGCGTGGCCTCCGCAGGGGCGATCGGCCGCGCAGGCGACGGATGGAGCGCCTTCCACACCCGCTCGGGAGAGAGTGGCAGCTCGCGAACCGCGACACCTGTGGCATCGAAAACGGCTGCCGCAACGGCTGGCGCCACAGGCAGGAGCGCGCCCTCGCTCATCCCCTTCGCGCCGTACGGGCCCGGCCCGTCGGCGTTCTCGATCGCGTCGCTCTCCATTCGCCCTGGCAGGTCCATGCTGGTCGGAATCCGGTAGTCGATCGCGCCGAGGTTCCTGATACGGCCGGCCTCGTCGAGGATGTAGTGCTCCATCAGCGTGTGGCCGAGGCCCATGACCGCGGCGCCCTCGTCCTGGCCCCGAACCTGAAGCGGGTTGAGCGCCTTGCCCACGTCTGACACGGTGATGTGGCGCATCACGGCGACGTCGCCGGTCTCGCGATCGACATCCACCTCCACAGCGGTGCAGCTGAACTCGTAGAACGCCGAGGTGCCACCGAGCGGGTGTTCGGGATCGGCCTCCTTGCGCGCCTCGCCGACGCCGATGACCTCGCCTCCGAGGCGTCCCAGCCCACGGACGAGCACGTCGCGGACGGGCAGGATGCGATCGGCGAGGTGCACCTCTCCGCGATCCACCGTCACCTCGCTCTCGAGCACCTCTTCGAGTCGAGCGGCCATCGCCCGGATCTTCGCCTGGATGTCGCGGCACGCGCCGAGGACGGCGTTGCCCATCAGCACCGACGAGCGGCTGGCCGAGGTCTGCTGGTCATATGGCACGACCGCCGTGTCCCCCATGACGACGGTCACCCATTCCAGCGGTGCGCCGAGCTCGTCCGCCGCGATCTGGGCGAAGATCGTGCGCGCGCCCTGGCCCATGTCGGACGTACCCGCATAGACGACCACGCTGCCGTCGGCCAGCAGCCGGACCGTCGAGTACGAGAGCCCCGTCGTTGGGCCGGACTTAAGCCCAACCGCGATACCCCGTCCGTTGCCGTCCGCCGAGCGTTGCTGCCAGCCGATCAGCTCGCCCGCCCGCCTCACCGCCATCGCCCAGTCGCCGTCGGCGGGCGTCTCGTGCGGGATGAAGGCCTCGCCTGGTCGCGGCAGGTTGCGCAGCCGGAGCTCGAGGGGGTCGATCTCGAGCAGCCGTGCCGCTTCGTTCATGTTCGACTCGACCGCCCAGATCTGCTGGGGATTGCCAAAGCCGCGGAAGGCAGTAGAGGGCACCGTGTGTGAAAGGACGCTGCGGGCGACGATCCGTACCGCCGGAACGCGGTACGGCCCGTTCGATGTGTAGCTGCCCTTGGCCACGGTTCGGTCCGCGATGTCGGCATATGCGCCGATCAGGTAGTTCGCCTCGATGTCTCGAAAGACGAGGGTGCCGTCACGGCGAAAGCCCGCTCGCACGCGGACGTCAGCAGCGCCGCGGCGGACGGCCTGGAACGTCTCCTCGAGCGTCAGCACAAGCCGGACGAGCCGGCCCGTCTTCCGGGCCATGAATGCGAGGAGCGGCTCGTATTTGGCATGCTGCTTCCCGCCGAACGCCCCGCCAGGATCGGGCGCGAAGACGCGGACCTTCGAGAGCGGGAGCTCGAGCAGGTCCGCGATGACACGCTGGAGCCAGTACGGGTGCTGGATCGAGCTCCAGATTGCGATTCCATCGCCGAGGGGCGCGGCCATAAAGGCATGCGGCTCGATGGCGAACTGGGTGACCATCGGGAACCTGTACGTGCCCTCGACCACAACGTTCGCATCGGCCTCCGCCGCACCGACGTCGCCCCAGCCGAAGCGGTGCTCGCGCAGTACGTTCCTGTCCGCGAGCGGATCGCCCGGACGGAGCGATGGGTCCTGAACGAGCGGTGCGTCCGGTGCGAGCGCTCCTGCGATCGTGTGGACCGCCGGCAGCTCCTCGTAGTCGACTCGGACGAGCGCCGCCGCCTCCTCTGCGGCGTCGAGCGTCTCGGCGGCAACAGCCGCGACGGGCTCGCCGTGGTACTTCGTCTCGCGGTCAGCGAGCACGGGCCGATCACGCCGCTGCGGTCCAAAGCGCGGCATTGGATGGGGCAGGTCCTCGGCGGTCATGACGAGCCTCACCCCGGGCAATGCCGTCGCCGAGCTCGTGTCGATGGCCTTCAGTCGGGCGCGCGCCGCATCGACGGTGACCAGCTTGACCCGAAGCGCGTCGGCGTGGGGAATGTCCGCGACGTACTCCTGGCGGCCGGTGACACGCTCGAGGCCGCCGACGCGCGGTGCAGAAGCCCCCACGCCTGAGCCTCGCCTCGCGGCTTCTCGCTCGTCCTCGGCGTTCATTGCGGCGCCAGGTCCGCGTCGGGCGTTGCCGCACGGTCACCCAGCATCCGCAGCATTGCGGATCGCGCCGCCAGGTCGTCGTCGGCGATGACGTCTCCGTCTGTGGCATCGGCCGCGATGAGTACCGCCTCGATGATCTGCTCGTACCCGGCGCACCGGCAGAGGTTCCCTGCAAGGCCTTCTTCGACCTGGGCACGCGTCGGATGGGCCACGTCCGCCAGCAGCGCATGAGCGGAGACGAGCTGGCCCGGGATGCAGAAGCCGCATTGGGCGGCGCCCGTCTCGAGAAAGGAGCGCTGCACCGGGCTCAGCCGGCCGTCGATGGCCAGCCCCTCCACCGTCGTGACGGACGCGCCGTCCGCCTCGACGCCGAGCACCAGGCACGAATCGACGCTGTGGCCGTCGAGGAGGACCGTGCACGCTCCGCACTCCCCGACGAGGCAGCACTCCTTCGTGCCGGTCAGGCCAAGGTCTTCGCGCAGGACGTCGAGGAGCGTGTGGTGAGCGAGAACCTCGATCGAGCGCGAGCGTCCGTTGACCGTCAGCTCGAGAGGGCGGCGGCGGATTGTCATCAAGCTTGGGCCGAGGCGAGGCGATCGATCGCCGATTTGACCCCCCGCAGCCCGAGGACGCGAAGCATTGCCAGCCGGTACTCCGGGCTCGCGCGCATCGAGGTCGGCGACGGGCTCGCACCAGCGAATAGCTGATCGAGGAGACCGGCCTTGTCGGTGTCGGGCAGCGTCGGATCGGCGAGGCGGCCGGAATCGTCGATCGCCAGCACGGGGCGCGGGCCGACGCTGCCGTACGCGATCCGTGTCTTGCCGTCCGGGGTCACAGCGCATGCGAGCGTCACCGACGCCAGGTCGTGGCCGCGCCGTCGCGTGCGGCGGAGGTGGACACTGCCGCGCGGACTCGTCGGCTTCGGAAGCTCGATCGCGACGACCAGCTCCCCTCTTGCCAGCGTCGTGACGCCCGAGCGCACGAAGAACTCCTCGAGCGGCAGGTGCCGCGTCCCGCTCGGGCCGGTTGCGACGATCAGAGCGCCGTAGGCAAGCAATGCGGGTGCGGTATCCGCCGCCGGGGAGGCGTTGCACATGTTGCCGACGAGCGTCGCCCGGTTCCGTATCTGGACAGAACCGACGAACAGCGCGGACTCCACGAGCGCAGGGTAGTCGCGCTTCACACGGGAGTTGGCGGCAACCTCGGTCATCGTCGTGAGTGCCCCGAAGCGCAGGTAGCCGTCGTCATCCCGAATGTCGCCGTCCAGCTCGTCGATGCCTTTCACGTCGACGACGACTCGAGGACGGAGCGAGCCGTCGCGCAAACGGATGATCAGGTCCGTCCCGCCGGCAATCGGCCGCGCCTCGGGTCCGTGCTCGGCGAGCAAGGAAGTCGCCTGGGCAAGTTCGCTCGGGCGCTCGTATTC
>VBJP01000209.1 GCA_005880165.1 Chloroflexota bacterium
TGAGGCGTTCCTCGCCGCGTTCAACAACGCCTACGAGGAGTACGGGCACGACGAGAGCCGAGCTTTCGCGGTAGCTCATTCGGCCGCGCAGCGCGCCCCCAAGATCGACCGGGACGGCGACAAGACATAAGGCCCGCGGGCCCGGTTGGTCCCGCGGGCCGAGAGTCGCGTTGAGAAGAGCCCTACGCGGCGGGCTCCCACTTGCGCGGATCGCCACTGCCCAGATCCTTTAGCCCGAACTCCCAGAAGGCCGAGAGCGCGAGGGTGCGGCGGAATGCGGAGAAGTTGAGGACGTGCGCGATCACGCCGCCATAGGTGAATGACTCCGGCGGGTCGCAGGTCGCGTCGATGAAGGTCACGTCCTCCTCCCCCCGACGCCGAGCGTCCTGGAACTTGCGGACGAACCCCGGACCTGCCTCCGCGAAGCGCTCACGCAGGGCGGCAATGCTGTGGTCGTCCTGGGGCGGCACCTCGCGACCTTCGACGGCCGCCATCCAGCGCTCCTTGGTGTCCACCAGGCTGGCCAGCAGGTCGCGAAGCGACGGATTTGATTCGTAGATGGTCTCGATGCCGATGTCGATCGGCGCATCCAGCTGCGCGTCCGTCAGGCGCTCGGCGAGCTCGAGCATCTGGGCGACAAGCCATCGGTCGTGCTCGAGCATGCGGTCGATGAGGTCCATGGTTGGTCTCCTTTCGACCGCCGGGAGGCGAAGCCAGCCCGGCGGATGGAAATGGACGCCGTTCGGCGCCGGAAGGTCGAACCGTCCGGGAGCCGATGGCGCGCCGCGCAGCTCCGAGGGCGCTTGGCCGAACGCCCGGTGGAATGCGCGGGTGAATGCCTCGAGCGAGCCGTAGCCCGCGTCGAGGGCGACCTCCGTCACCGGCGCCGGGGTGGCGGAGAGCTGGTAGGCCGCTCGTTCGAGGAGCAGCCGACGGCGAAACGCGACGGGCGGCTCGCCGATCCGCGACGCCACCAGCCGGTTGAAGTGGTAGGGGGACAGATAGGCTCGCTGGGCGAGCGACGTGCCGTCCACCCCGTCCTCCTCGAGGCTGGCGACCACCGTGTCGAGGATCTCGCGGAGCCGGTCTGGTCGGGTCGTCACCGTCACGGGAGGGATGCTACGGAGTGGTAGCGCTGTGCGCCTGATCGGATTTGCGGAATTCGTTCAACCCGGTGGCCAGCTCATGGCCCGGCCACCAAGAAGGTGCAGGTGGAGGTGCGGGACTGACTGCCCGGCCGCCGGCCCGACGTTCGTCACGACCCGGTACCCGTCCTCGAGCCCAGCGTCGGCCACCATCTTGCGGAGCGCCGCGAACAGGGCAGCCAGCAGCGCGGTATCCGCGGGTGAGTCGGTCAGCGCATGAATCGAGGGCACGTGGCGGCGCGGGATGGCGAGCACGTGCGTAGGCGCGCGAGGATTCACGTCGCGGAAGACGATGACCTGGTCGTCCTCGTACACGCGATCCGACGGGATCTCTCGCGCCTCGAGCCTGCAGAAGAGGCAGTTCGGGTCGCGGTCCTGCGCCATCAGAGAAGGCTAGGCGAAGTCACCGGCGCGCGACAACACGACCGCCGCGGCCGCGAGCGCGACGGACTCGGCGCGGAGGATTCTGGGTCCGAGCGTGGCCATCTGGATGCCAGCCTGGCGTGCCGCTTCGACCTCAGCGGGGCTGAAGCCTCCCTCCGGACCGATGATCAGGGACGTCGGCGGTTCGAGTGCGGAGAGGCGAGGCTCACCGCCCTGTGCCCGCTCGAAGAGGAGCACCCCACCGGGACCCAGGACCGATGCAAAAGGCACCGGCGGATCGATCTCCGGCACGACGCCGCGCTCCGACTGCTCGGCCGACTCGCGGGCGATGGCCTTCAACCGATCCAGGCGGCCCGGGGAGAGCTGACGAACCACGCAGCGCTCGCTGACGAACAGGCGGAAGGCGGCGACCCCCAGCTCGGTCCCCTGCTGAACGACTCGCTCCAAGCCGTCACCCTTCAGGAGCGCCTGGCAGATGGTGAGCCGATGGTGCGGCTCCCCGCTCGACTCCCCCCGAGCGACGACACGCAGGCGACCGCCTGGCTCGAGGCGGCAGAGCACCTCGGCGCCCAGCCCGTCGAGGAGGAGGAGCTCCTCCCCGTCCCGCAGGCGAAGGACCCGCGTCACCTGATGATCGATGGAGGCAGGCAGCGGGAAGGCGTCGCCGATAAGCTCCGCGGGCTCAACGAAGAACCGGTGAAGCGTCACGCGGGCCGTTCCAGCCGCAGCGAGACCCACTCCCCGTCCTCGAGGCGCTCGACGAGGTCGAATCTCGCGGCATCGAGCGAGGCCAGGACCTCGTCCGCCCGCGGCTCGATGATTCCCGAGGCGATCAGCGTCCCGCCCGGCGCCGCGTGTGCGGAGAGCGCAGGGGCCAGCTCGATGAGCAGGGTTGCGACGAGGTTGGCGAGGATGAGCGGAAACGGCTCCTCCGCCACCCCCTGCTCCAAGCTGATCGTCCCGCGCCGCGCCTCGAACCGGTCGGCGAGCTCGTTCAGCGCGGCGTTGGCGGTCGCTGCGGTGACCGCGATGGGGTCCGTGTCGAGCCCCACGACCCGGCGAGCTCCCAGGCGAAGCGCCGCCAGACCAAGGATCCCCGACCCGGTCCCCACGTCGAGGCATCGGTCCGGCATCGGCTCGACACGTTGCAGGAGCGTCAGGCAGCCGCGCGTGGTGGGATGCAGCCCGGTCCCGAACGCCATGCCCGGATCGAGCCGGATCGCTACCTCCCCGGGTGCCATCGGCTCATCCAGCCACGAAGGCACGATCACGATGCGACCGATGCGCTGCGGCGCGTACCCGCGCTTCCAGGCCTCCGCCCAGTCCCCGTCGTCGACGCGCGCGACCCTGAGCTTGCCAATTGGTCCCAGGCCAAAAGCCTGGAGATGCCAGAGCGCCCGCTCGGTCGACTCGATCGCCGCAGGCGCCTCCGGATCGTCCGGCACGTGAGCGGTGAGGAGGTACGGAGCGCTCGGATCCTCTCGGACGGCCAGCTCGTCGTCAGGATCGCGGATCAGGTGGGTTGGCCGAACCGCGGCCCCGCGCCCGAGCCGGCCGAAGATCTCGGAGACCGCCTCGACCGCCTCGCTGTGGGCCTCGACCGTCAGCTCGAGCCAGCGCATGCGGGCGCCATTGGCTCAGTCGAAGAGGTCGCGAAGGCGGTCGACCAGCGTGGGACCGCCCTTGGGCAAGGTGGCAGGCCCGCTGACGGTGTCGAGCTCGCGAAGCAGCTCCCGCTCCCGCTTCGAGAGCTTGTTCGGAACCACCACGGTAACGATCGCATGCAGGTCGCCGCGACCGGCGCCGCGCAGCCGCGGAACGCCCTTGCCGCGCAGCCGGATCTCGTGGCCGCTCTGCGTCCCGGCCGGCAGCTCGACCTCCTCGCTGCCCTCGACCGTCGGCACGGACAGCTTGGTGCCGAGCGCCGCCTGCGCGAAGCTGACCGGCAGCTCGACGAACAGCTCGGTCCCTCGCCGCGCGAGTTGCGCGTGCTCGCGGATGGAGATGACCACGAACAGGTCGCCGGGCGGGCCGCCACGCGGCCCCGCCTCCCCCTGGCCCTCGAGCGCGATCCGCTGGCCGGCGTCGATCCCTGCCGGTACCTGCACCCGAAGCGTGCGCTCCTCGCGGACCCGGCCGTCGCCGCGGCATTCATGGCACGGATTCGTGGTGATGCGTCCCTCGCCCCCGCACCGAGGACAGATGACGATGTTCACCATCTGCCCCAGGATTGTCTGGGCGACGCGTCGCTTCTCGCCGGTCCCGTTGCACTCCGGGCAGGTCTCCTGCTCGGTCCCCGGCTCGCCGCCGCTGCCGGCGCAGACCGGGCAGGTCACCAGCGTGGGGAAGTGGACCTCCTTGGTGACCCCAAAGACCGCCTCGCCGAACTCGATGCTCAGGTCATAGCGCA
>VBJP01000208.1 GCA_005880165.1 Chloroflexota bacterium
TCGCGGGCACGCCATCGAGTTCCGCATCAACGCGGAGGATCCCAACGACAACTTCGCGCCGCAGACGGGCGTGATCGAGGGGCTGAACCTGCCCGGTGGGCCCGGCGTGCGCGTCGATACGCACCTCTACGCGGGGTATGAGGTACCGCCCTTCTATGACTCGCTGCTTGCCAAGCTGATCGTCTGGGGCGACACGCGCGACGATGCCCTCGCGGTTGGTCGGCGGGCGCTTCGCGAGTTCCAGATCGGCGGCGTGCTCACGAACCTGGCGTTCCATCGCGGAATCGTGGACAACCCCGCCTTCCTGGGCGCAACGGTCAGCACCAACCTGCTCGATCGCGTTGGTCCCGCCGCATTCGTGGGCGGCTAGAGCGATGATGAGCGCGACATGACCGATGAAGCGACCGAGCGTATGACGGATCCGACCGCCATCGAGGTTGGCGCCCAGCTGGCCGATCCGCCACTCCCCTGGGAGGCGGCGGAGATCATGCGGATCATTCCGCATCGCTACCCGTTTCTGCTGATCGATCGCGTGCTGGAGCTCGACAAGGGGAAGCGCGTGGTCGCCATCAAAGCCGTGACCGCCAACGAGCCACAGTTCACCGGCCACTTCCCGGGCCGTCCCATCATGCCGGGCGTGCTGATGGTGGAGGCGATGGCCCAGGCCGGTGCGGTGGCCGTGCTCTCATTACCGGAGAACCGCGGGAAGCTGGCCCTGTTCGCGGGCATCGACGAATGTCGCTTCCGTCGCACGGTCCTGCCCGGCGACACGCTGCGCATCGAGGTGACGGTCGAGAAGCTGAGCCGCCTGTTCGGGAAGGCTCGCACCGTTGCCAGCGTCGACGGCGAGGTGGCGGTCGAGGCCACGCTCTCGTTCATCATCCCCAGGGATCAATCCATCGCCGGAGGGCCTGCTGGCCCTACCGGCAGCCTGACCGATGGCTGAGCGCTCCCCGCCTCGCAGCGCCGCCGAGCGCGGCGAACGGCGGGTTGTGGTGACCGGCATCGGCGCCGTCACCCCGCTCGGCAACGATGCGCGGACCACCTGGGAATGCATGAAGGCTGGTCGGAGCGGGATTCGCCGCATCACGCTCTTCGATCCCTCCCGCGTTGACGCCAAGATCGGGGGTGAGGTGCGCGACTTTGACGCCGAGGCGGTGATGCCTCGCAAGGAGATCCGGCGCAACGATCGATACATCCACTACGCATGGGCCGCGACCACCGAGGCGCTCGCGGACGCGGGCATCGCGAACCCCATTGGGGACGAGGAGCTCTCCGAGCGAACCGGGGCGATCATCGGCTCGGGGATCGGCGGGATCAACACCATGATCCGCGACATCATCGAAGCCCACGAGCTGGGGGTCGAACGCGTTGGCCCCTTCCTGGTGACCGCCATGATCGCCGACATGGCGCCTGGCTACGTCGCCATCTACGCCAACGCGCGCGGACCGAACTACTGCACCATCAGCGCCTGCGCGAGCAGCAACCACGCCATAGGTGATGCCTTGAACATCATCCGCCGCGGCGACGCGGACGTGATGATCGCCGGTGGGGCGGAGGCGGGGATCGGCGAGATTCCGGTCGCGGCCTTCTCGGCCATGAAAGCGCTCTCCACGCGCCGCAACGACGAGCCCGAGAAGGCCTCGCGCCCCTTCGACGCCGAGCGCGATGGCTTCGTGATGGGCGACGGCTCGGGGATCCTGGTGCTGGAGGCGTTGGAGCACGCCCAGGCGCGCGGCGCGCGCATCCGCGCGGAGCTCGTGGGCTACGCGGCGACCGACGACGCGTCGCACATTACCCTCCCGGCGCCGGGGGGCCGCGGTGCTGCGGCCAGCATGCGGCTGGCGCTCGGCGATGCCGGCCTGGGGACCGATGACGTCGACTACATCAACGCTCACGGCACCAGCACGCCACCCAACGACCGGTCGGAGACGGCCGCGATCAAGACCATCTTCGGCGAGCGTGCGTACGGGATCCCGATCTCGTCGACCAAGTCGATGACCGGGCACATGCTGGGCGCCGGCGGCGGCGTCGAGGCCATCGCCTGCGTGCGGGCTCTCGAGGAGGGGATCGTGCCCCCGACAATTAACTACGAGCACCCCGACCCGGACTGCGACCTGGATTACGTCCCCAACGTGGCCCGCGACCTCCCCATCAGGACCGCGATGAGCAACGCCTTCGGATTCGGGGGCCACAACGCCACGATCATCCTGCGCCGCTGGGATGCGCACGATTGACTGAGCAGGATGAGGCCGAGCATGAGACCGGGCGTGCCGCTGACGAATCGGCCACCGATGCGAGCGGAGAACAGGCACTACAGGCACGCATCCTCGCGGCCGTGGATCGCCTCGCCCCGGTCCTCGTCGAAGGTCCGCTCGAGGAGCTGGAGGTCGAGTCCGGTGGCCTGGTGGTGCGCCTCGCGAAGCCGCGGCCGCTGGCTGCAGCGCCCGCAGCCTCTGCTCCATCCGCCCCCGCTCTGGCTCCCGGGCCGCCCAGTTCGCCGTATGGAGACCCCTCGCCGGGGATGCGGTTCGTGTCCGCTCCACTAACCGGCGTCTGGTACATCGCGCCCTCGCCCGGGGCCAGGCCATACGTGACCGTGGGTGGAGAGGTCGCCATCGGCCAGGTGGTGGGCCTCATCGAGGCCATGAAGCTCTTCAACGAGATCAAGTCGGACGTGGCGGGTACCGTGACCCGCCTTCTCGCGGAGACCGGCACGCTGGTGAAACGCCAGCAACCGCTCCTCGAGGTCGATCCCCGCTAGCCCGCCGCCATGGAGGCACCAGGACGAATGACGACCAACGCGCTGATCACCGGATGGGGGATGTACGCGCCGTCGCGTGTGCTCACCAACGACGAGCTGTCGACCATGGTCGAGACGAGCGACGAGTGGATCGTCACCCGCACCGGGATCCGCGAGCGTCGGATCGCCGCCGATGATGAGACGACCACGACCCTTTCGGTCAACGCCTCACGGGACGCGCTGGTGGTGGCGGGTCTGGATGCGGCCGATCTCGACCTGGTGATCGTCGCCACCTGCTCGCCGGACTACCCGCTGCCGGCAACCGGTGTGCTGGTGGCCACCGAGCTCGGCGCGCGGCACGCCGCCGGGTTCGACATGCAGGCCGCCTGCTCGGGCTTCGTCTTCGGTCTCGCCACCGCCACGAGCTTCATCCGCAGCGGCATGTACCGAAACGTGCTGCTGGTCGGTGTCGAGGTGTTGAGCCGGTTCATCGACTGGACGGATCGCAACACCTGCGTCCTGTTCGGCGATGGCGCCGGCGCGGTCGTGCTCCAGGCTAGCGACCAACCCGGCGGCCTGTTGGGAATGGATCTCTTCTCGGACGGGACCGGCGCGGAGGGAATCATCGTGCCGGCCGGTGGCTCCGCCTGCCCCGCAGGCCCCACCACCATCGCCGAGCGCAAGCACTTCATCCGGATGGCGGGCCGCGAGGTCTACAAGTACGCCACGCGGCAGCTCACCGAGTCGTCGCTCTCCGCGCTGCGCGCGGCGGGCCTGAGCGTGGGCGACGTCGACCAGTTCCTCTTCCACCAGGCCAACCTGCGCATCATCGAGAGCGTGGGGTCCAGCCTGCGGCTCGACCCGAGCAAGGCCTACATCAACATCGAGAAGTACGGGAACACCTCTGCCGCATCGGTGCCCATGGCGCTGGTCGAGGCGGTCGCGGCCGGCCGCATCAAGCCGGGCGACCGGCTTCTGATGGCCGCCTTCGGCGCGGGATACACGGCTGGCGCGGCGGTCGTGGAGTGGACCGCAGACCCGACGCGCGCCTTCCTGGCGCCCGGCGCGCAGACGCGACTTGGCAAGCCGGGCCTGGGCCGCGCGATTTCGCTGGCTTTCGCTCGCCAGGGCGCAGATGTCGCGGTGAACTACCGCGGCAACGCCTCTGCCGCCGAGGAGGTCGCGGGCGCCATCAAGGAGCTGGGACGCGAGGCGATTGCCATCCAGGGCGATACCGCCGGCGGCCGTGAGGCATGCGAGGCGATCGTCAAGGCCGCGATCGACCACTTCGGCAGGGTGGACATCCTCGTCAACAACGCCGGCATCACCCGCGACAACCTGCTCATGCGAATGGACGATGCGGAGTGGAGCGACGTGATCGCCACCAATCTGTCGGGCCCGTTCTGGATGTGCCGCGCCGTCGCCCGCCCCATGCTCAAGGCCAAGGCCGGACGGATCATCAACATGAGCTCGGTGGCCGGCCGCATGGGCAACGCCGGCCAGGCCAACTACGCCAGCGCCAAGGCGGGGCTCATCGGTCTGACGAAGACGGTGGCACGCGAGCTCGCCAGCCGGGGCATCACCGCCAACGCCATCGCGCCTGGACTGATCGAAACCGAGCTGACCGCGGACCTTCCGGACTCGGCACGCCAGTTCGTGCTGGATTCGACGCCGCTCGGGTACATCGGCTCGGTTGAGGATGTCGCCGCGGCTGCTGTCTATCTCGCCTCCGACGAGGCCCGATACGTCACCGGCCAGGTACTCGGTGTCGACGGCGGCATGATGATGGGCGGCTAGACCCAGCCGTTTCGTCAGCGCGTTGCCAGGACGTTCTCAGATTTGCTTCAGGATGGTTAGCCGGTGACCGGTCCCGAGACCTTCTCAGTTTTGCGCACCCCAGGACCGTTAGCCGGCAATTAGGGCCGATTTCGGCCCACGAGAGTTCGATCCTGAGCTCGAATGCGTCGATCGAAGCCCAGATGGGGGTGGCCAGGCAGCTAACGGTCTGTCGGTGCACATTTGGCGGAATACGAGGCCCGCGAGGGATGGGGCGCGAAGCCTCTGCCGGCTTTGGCGGCCCGCGTCTTGCTGCGTACACTGTTCCTGACCCGAGTGATGGCACGAAGAGGAGAGTCCATGCGCAATCCACTGCGCCCCACGCGGCGCGTCCACGCCCACTGCGATATCCCCTGTGGTGTGTACGACCCGGAGCAGGCCCGGATCGAGGCGGAGTCCTGCTACAAGATCATCGAGAAGTACACGGCCAGCTCCGACGAGCTCCTCCGCGCCCGATGCATCGTCGTCAAGGAGGAGCGCGCCGAGCTCACCAAGCACCACATCGACGTGCTGTGGCATGACTACTTCAAGCCGGAGCATCTCGAGAAGTTCCCCGACCTGCACGAAACCTGCTGGAAGGCCTCGAAGGCCGCTTCCAAGGTCAAGCAGACGACTGACATCGCGGCGGCCAAGGAGCTGCTGGGCCTGATCGACAGGATCGACGAGATGTGGAAGGCGACGGGCGGACCGGAGAAGACGCGCCTCCAAGCTGTCGCCGCGTAAGCACCAGGGACCGATGTCTACGGAGAGGGGCCGGCTGCGGCCCCTCTCATGGTTTCTGCTCCGCAGCCTCGCACTCGGCACCGGCGTCGCGGCCGTCGCCTATGCGAGACGCTGGCTCGACGTCGTGGAGGTCCAGGGCCGGTCGATGGCCCCGGCGCTGCTCCCCGGAGAGTGGCTCCTCGTCGAGCGCCGGACGTACGCGCACCGACCGCCGCGGGTCGGAGAGATCGTGCTGGCCGCCGATCCACGTGACCCATCCCGCGAGCTCATCAAGCGCGTGACCTCGGTGGACGGGCGCGCGAAGATGATCCAGCTCGCCGGCGACGCACCCGACTCGAGCACCGACTCGCGCACCTTTGGGGCCATCTCCGTCAGCGACGTGCGCTGGCGTGTGATAGCCCGCTACTGGCCGGCGGAGCGCATCGCTCGCCTCTAAGCTCGTCGCGCTGTTCGCCCCGGGGCTCGTGGCGTACCCTCCGAGCAGCAGAAGGAGGAGGGTTGGGTGTGACCGTTCGCGTCACGCCAAAGGGCACGCGCGGCACAGGGTTCCCACGCCTCATGCGTGGCCTCATGCGGCTTGGCGCCGGATGGATGGTGCGCCGATATCGGAGCAGGGGGACGGCCTTGCGTATCAATGGCCAGCCCCTGCTGTTGGTGACGACCGTGGGTGCTCGCTCGGGAGCGCGCCGCCAGGTCCTGCTCAGCCGCTTCCCGGACGGCGAGGCCACGACCAGCTGGATCGTGACCGCGACGGCGGGCGGTTCTGCAGTCCATCCCGCGTGGTTCCTCAACATGGCGCGGAACCCGGACAACGTCTGGGTCGAGACCGATGGCAGGGAGATCCGGGTGCGGCCCGAGTCACTCGAGGGCGCGGAGCGTGACGCTGCCTGGGAGCGCATCGTCTCGCGTGCTCCAAGCTTCGGCAGCTATCCGCGCGTGACGGACCGCCTCATCCCCGTCGTGCGGTTGTCCGCAATCGAGTAGCCGCTTGCTCAGATCGCGCGCTCAACTGGGGCTAGTCGCACCCGCACAGTCGCGCGACCGCCTCGACGCAGCCGGCCGATTCCGCAGGAAGCATCTCAACCCCCTCGCCAGCCTCGGCGCCCACCAGCCAGTGAGCGCCAGAGGACGGCCGAACGGCCACAGTGGCCTCCGGCGCACGCTCGCGAACGAACCCGATGACCGGACCAAGGCCGGCATCCCCGTACTCTCGGCGAATCGCGGAGGTGTCGATCACGACCAGGTCCGGCCGGCGAAGGACGACCGCCTGGTGCAGCCTGGCGGCGTCGTTGTAGAAGAAGCCGATTGCTCCTCCTAGCCGATCATCGAGGCCCGTGGCGAGCTCGTGATCCCGCGTCAAGCAATAGAGAACCGTGGGATTGGGCATCGGCCGCCCAAGCGTAACAAAGCCGCCTACGAGGCCAGGCTGCCGCATCGGTCCAGGAGCTGGTCGGACGTACAATGACCGGCCCATGAGCAGCACACCCGTCCTTCGCGAGGCGGACCGCGACCTCACCACCGGCCGCCACCAGGCGCTGGGCTCGCTGCTCGGCAGGGTCTGGCCCGTGGACCAGGTTGGCGTCGAGGAGCGAGCCGCCTCGCTCGCCAAGCGCAGCATCAAGCGGGAGGCGAAGCTGTGGGCGCTGGACATGGTGATCCGCATGACGGATCTGACCACGCTGGAGGGCAAGGACACGCCGGGCAAGGTCCGAGCGCTCGCCGGGAAGGCGGTTCGTCCGGATCCCACAGATCCTTCCATCCCAAGCGTCGCGGCCCTGTGCGTCTACCCGAACATGGTCCCCACCGCCAGGGCCGCGCTGAAGGGCTCGGGCGTCAAGGTGGCTGCCGTCTCGACCTACTTTCCGTCCGGCGCCGCGCCCCTCGACGTCAAGCTGCGGGACGTCCGCGACGCCGTCAAGCTGGGGGCCGACGAGATCGACATGGTCATCGACCGGGGCGCCTTCCTGGCCGGTGACTACGGCAAGGTCTACGACGAGATCGTGGCGGTCAAGGAGGCGGTGGGGGACCACCATCTCAAGGTGATCCTGGAGACCGCCGAGCTGGAGACCTACGACAACGTGCGTCGCGCCTCGGTGCTGGC
This sequence comes from Chloroflexota bacterium, assembly GCA_005880165.1. Taxonomy (GTDB): domain Bacteria; phylum Chloroflexota; class Limnocylindria; order QHBO01; family QHBO01; genus CF-82. Next base: position 7,404 of record VBJP01000208.1, read on the forward strand.
CATGGCGGCCGGGGCGGATTTCATCAAGACCTCCACCGGCAAGGTCCAGCCTGCAGCCACGCTCCCGGTCACGCTGGTCATGCTTGAGGCGATCCGCGATTTCTACGGGCAGACGGGCCGCGCGGTGGGCATGAAGCCGGCCGGCGGGATCCGCACCGCCAAGGAAGGGATCGCCTACCTGGTGGTCCTGTACGAAACGCTCGGCCCCGAGTGGATGACGCCGGACCGCTTCCGGTTCGGCGCCAGCTCACTGCTCAACGACGTGCTGATGCAGATTCGCAAAGAGCGCACGGGGCGCTACTCGGGGGGCGACTACTTCACCATCGACTAGCTGCAGCCGAGACCGATGGCGCGGGCCGCGCCCCCCGATCGGCCTGCCTACCTGGTGAAGGTGAACGTCGCGAGGACGGCCTTCAGCCTGGCGATATCCTCCTTCTCGTAGCCCGGCAGGCCGTACCAGTAGAAGTCGTACCCGACGCCCTTGCGGATGATCGGCACGTCGATCACGAACACGGCTTCGCCGTTGATCTTGCCGTGGTACTCCACCGCGTGGGTCGAGATGCCGGCCACCTCGACCGTGAATGAGCCATCGGACTCACCTTCAGACAGTGGACGACGTCTATCGCGGAGTCGGACTCCCACTGCCTTGGGTCATCCGCGTCTTCATGGCCTGGATGTCGAGCTCAGCGGCGTCGCCCCATGAACTAGTCGAACTTCTCGTCCCCTGGGGCGGTCCAGTCTGCCGGGTACGCCATGGTGTACGGCCGCCGCTTCGAGACGAAGGTCCGCCAGACGTCGTCCGGAACCGAGATCGTGGGGGCGACGCCAAAGCTGGTGAACGCGTAGTCGTGATTGGCCTCCTTGGGCCGGTACATGGGCGCCGCTGCTCGGCGCTCCCGTCACGCTCGCATCCAACCCCTGCGGTCAGGCTGCGTGGGGTCTGCGGCAAATCTGCGGAGGCGTTGTCCAGGGCGTCGCGCTTCTAGAATCCCAGCCAATGCCTGATGCGCTCGCGTGCCGGATCTCACGCCACGGGGCGTCGGGGCGTTCCACCTAACGTGCGACTGCCGCCCTTTCAGTCACTGGTCGACGCGCATGCCGCGGAGCTGCATCGGTTCCTGGTCGCCTCGGTGGGTCCCACCGATGCGGAAGACTGCCTCCAGGAAACGCTGCTCTCGGCGCTGCGCGCGTACCCCCGGCTGCGGGACGCGTCGCACGTG
>VBJP01000215.1 GCA_005880165.1 Chloroflexota bacterium
CGCGCTCGTCCGCGAGGCGATCAGGCGCCTTGGGGGCGCCGAGATCAAGACGGAAGGCGACAGCTTCTACGTCGTCTTCAACTCGGTCAGCAGCGCTGTCCGATGCGGCCTCGTCATCACTGCCAACGCGCTCCTCGATGCGGCCGAGCATCCGGACGAGCTGATCAAGGTCGGGATTGGCGTGCACGCAGGCGAGACCGTCCAGACCGCCGACGGCTATGTCGGCTCGCCGGTCAACATTGCCGCGCGCATCTGCTCCGAGGCAGGACCAAACGAGGTCCTGGTCAGCGAGACGGTGCGGGCACTGACCAGGACGGTGCTGCCGGTCCGCTTCGAGCCGCGCGGCCGCCGGCAGCTCAAGGGTATCGCTGAGCCGGTTACGCTCTACGCGGCCACCGAGACTGGGCCTGGCGTGATGCCATGGGGCGAGCCCGCTGGGCGGCGCGGCGCAATCAGCCGGCGGCGGCTCGTGGTCGGCATTCCAATCCTTACGCTCGTGGCCCTGGCAATCATCAGCTCGCTGCTCTTCCGCGCACTAGGAGGGCCGGCGGCCACTCGATCCCCCTCGCTGGCCGCCGCGCTTCCACCCGGCACCTGGAAGATCGGGCTCGATGTGCCGTTGACGGGCAACGCCGCGTTCCGAGGTATGCCGATCAAGAACGCGGTTGAGCTGGCGATCGACGACGCCAACGCCGACGGCGGCATCGACGGCTCCGATCTGGAGCTTGATGTGTACGACGACGGCGCTACAACCGAGCCCGGACAGGATCCCAAGAAAGCGGCAGCCAACGCCGAAAAGATGGTGGCCGACTCGCGGACCATCGCCGTCGTCGGTCCTTCAGGATCTGCCGTGGCCAAGGCCATGATCCCGATCACCAACGCGGCCGGGCTGCTGCAATGCAGCCCGGCCAACACCAACCCCGGGCTGACCAAGCCGCGGTACGGCGCGCTGGACCTTCGATCCGCGCGGCCGGCGGTCATCAACTATGTTCGGATCTCGCCCTCGGACGACATCCAGGAACCCGCGCTTGCGGCATACGCGTTTGACGATCTGCTTGCCGAGAGGGCGCTGGTCGTGGATGACACGGCGGATGGGCGCGAGATTGCTGACGGCTTCTCAGACGCGTACACCGCCCTTGGCGGTCAGGTCATCCGCCGAGCGCTGAACCCAGGTGCGGATCCGATGTCGGTGCTCGGCAGCCTCTCGGATGGCACCGAGGCACCCGAGGTCGTCTTCTTCGGTGGCTTCACCGATACAGGCGCCATCGGGCTCCGAAAGGCGATGGTCTCCTCAGGCCACAGGGACATTCCGCTGTTGAGCTGGGACGGACTGTTCGACGGGAGTGGGGGCGACGCGGGCTCTTACATTCAGCGAACCACGGCCGGCACAGCGGTTGGCACGTTTGTCTCGCACGTGACCCAGCCACCCTCCACCCACGATTTCGTGGACAAATACCATTTCGCGTACTTGGCCGACCCGGACGAGTACGCCGCCGGGGCCTACGCGTGCGTGCAGGTCATCGTCCAAGCCCTGCGGGATGTCGCTAAGAGCCATCCCACCGCCGGTCACCTGCGGGAGGCTCTACGGGCATGGGTGGTCGACCCCAGCCACCATTTCCAGACGGTGGTGAATGACGTGGCCTTTGACGCGAATGGGGACAACGTCCATCAGTACGTCACGTTCTATCGGGTCGACCCGACGACCCAAGACGGCAAGGGAGATTGGGTGATCGCCAAGCAGCAGGACTTTGGCACTGCCACGCCGTAGGGTCGTGCGGAGACCGGCGGCAGGCGCCGCATTGGCAGCACTCTTCATTGCCGCTCCCGGCATGGCTGGCTGTGGCATTGGAGGGGCTACCGACAGCGGCGGTACCATCGGGACCATGCAAGTCAGCAGTTCGGCATTCGCGGAAGGCGGCAGCATCCCGACCAAGTACACCTGCGACGGTGGTGACGTCTCGCCTCCGCTGGCGTGGAGCGAAGCGCCCGCCGAGACGAAGGCGGTCGCGCTCACCGTCCTCGACCCCGACGCCCGCGACTTCGTCCATTGGTTGGCGGCGAACCCACCTGCTGGTCTGAGTGGCGACGGTGAAGTCCCGGAGGCAGCGACCGGCAAGCCTGAGGCCGGCTTAGAAGGCCGCAACTCCGGCGGCCGCCCGGGCTGGTATGGCCCATGCCCGCCGAGCGGGGAGCATCGGTATGTCTTCACGGTCTACGCGCTGTCGGAGCGCCCGGTTCTGCAGGCCGGCTTCTCGCGCGACCAGCTCACGCAGGCGATCGACGGGAAGGTCCTCGCCTCCGGCACGCTCACGGCTCGCTACCGCCGCTAGACCACCACGATCGCGGTCCCGCCCGGATCGCGCCTTCGGCGAGGGCTGCCCACATCAATTTGCTCTCCCCGGCCGATCGTTACGAGCGCAGGCTTATCGACCGAGTCACCTCATCGCCCCCGCACTGGAAGGGGCCGCAGGCAGACGCGAACGAGTCGGATGTGGCTTTGCCTCCCTTGAAGAGACCGCTGAATGGGAATACTTCAGCACTCCACACCTGCGTCGTTCCGTCGCAGGTGAATTGGGTCTCCCCGAAACCGCTCACTGTTGCGACGCGCCCTACGTGCTGGCTGAGCTGGACGTCGATGAACCCGGGGTCGGCGATCCCGGTGCAGAGAACAGTGCCGGTCACCGTGGCTGACCCACTCTTGTTGAAATGCCCCGCGGGGTCAACTGTGAGGGTGACCACCGGCGGCGGCGGTGCCACGTCTACGGTGATGTTGAGCGTGCCGCCATTCCCGCCACTGTCGAACTGGGGATCGAACGCGACGATCGAATAGGTCTGCCCAGCGCTGACCGAGAAGACGAAGGGGCCTCCGGTCGCCTTCGGCTGCGGTGCGCCGCCGCCAAAGAAGAAACCACAGGCTACGAAGCTGAAGCTCCCCGGGCTTCCGGTGACGACGATGACGCCGGCCGGATAGCTGGAGTCCGACGCGTCCACAACGATCGACTCATCGGTGTCCGGAGTGAGCTGGTACCACACGCTGGCGTCGGTCGCTGGTGCTCCGCAACTGGCGTTGGCCTCGGCGTCATTCGCATCGGTCGTGGCCTTGGTGGTATCGACCGTGTCGCTGAACGGGAGCGACCCGATCACGGTGGCGCCACCAAACGTATCGTTGGACGGCGCCGGTGCTGCAAGCGCCGGCGAGGCTAAGGCCAGGGAAGACAAGGCAAGCAAGCTGATCAGGACTGCGAGGCGCTTCATAACGCATCCTCCCGGGGTGTCGTCCGGACCTGTTTCGATCGCAGGTCATCGAGACTCAGCGCCCGCATCGGGATAGCCGCGCCTTCCCGGGCGCCGAATGCGCGGCGCAGCGCTCACAGCCATTCTGCGCGCCGGCTCTGTCCATGTACACCCGCCATACGCGGCTTGGTGGCCGCCGCCACGGACTGTGTCGGCCTCAGCAGTCGTTTCGGGCGCTAGCCGACGGGGGCTGCTGGTGGAGCGGAGGGCGGTGGAGGGGGCGGCGCGGCCCCGGGCGCGGTCGGCCAGGTCACCGGCGCTGCCGGACCACTGCGCGCCCGCCACATGTTCAACCCCAGCATGGCAAGGGCGCCCAGGCCGGCGAGGACAACCACCAGCTTGAACAGCCAACCGATGATCGGGAGCGCGCTCAGGATCACCACCACCGCAGCACCAACCGCCAGGAGCCCAAGCTCGGACCATCGGTCTGCGGAGACACGCATGCCGAGTGCGGGCACGATCCATCGTCCGAGGGCGAGCCCCACTAGCACATCGGCGAGGAAGGCCGCCGCCACGACGAAGGCGAAGGTCAGCGCGAAGATGATGAGGATGCCGGCGATCACCTCGATCGCCGCCAGCGCACCAAGGGTGAGCAGCCCGAACACGATCGCCAGCAGGATGGTGAGGATGATAA
>VBJP01000216.1 GCA_005880165.1 Chloroflexota bacterium
CGAGCTCCTCGACCTCCACCTCCTCGTCGTCGGCGCGCCCGGCCAAGGCCACGGCCATCGCCTTGGTGCGATCCGCGGTGAGGGCCACCACCTCCGGCTCCGGCCGATGGAGGCCGGTGGCCAGCGCCGCCACGATCCGCTCGCGCAGAAGCCCGACTCTCACGAGACCCTCAGCCAGCCGTTTCGCAGGGCAAGCTCGAAGAGGAGTGGCACACGTGAGACCAGTCGCCCGAGCCAGCCTGAGCGCAGTCGGACGAGCGTCCTCGCCTTCTGCAGCACGGGTTCGCGTGCGGCGCCGCTGCGGCGTGCGGCGAGAGCGCGATAGCCTTCGAGCGCCTCGCCTACCTCCCCCGCCAGCCACCGGGCATCGGCGAGGGTCTCCTGCGCCGCCGCGTCTTCCGGCCGCAGCGCGGCCGCCCGCAGCGCAGCCTCCAGCGCGGATCGTGGCTGGCCGAGACGCGTCAGGCCCTGGGCCAGCGCCAGCTGGGCGGTGGCGTTCTGGGGATCGAGGCGGAGGGCGCGGCGGGCGGCATCGATCCCCATTTCGGGCTGCGCGGCTCCGAGCCGTTCTCGCGCCTCGGCCACCGTCCACTCCGCCTGGCGGGGATCGCCGGCGGCCAGGCGTCGATACTCGTCGGCGGCGTCACGGTGTGCGCCCTCGCTGGCGAGCACCTCCGCCAGCAGCTCGCGGTAGCGGATCTCATCGGGATCGAGGCGGACGGCGTTCTCCGCCTCCGCTTCGGCCTCGGGCACGCGACCAAGTGCGAGGAGCGACCTGGCCCGGAGCTCGTGCGCCGCATCGTCGCCGGGCCGCTCGGCGAGGATCGTCTCGGTGCGGCGCAGCACGTCCGCGTGGTCGCCGCGTTCGAAAGCGGCCTGCACCTCCGCGAATGCCGAGAGCTCAGTCAACGCGACCGATCACCCAAAGGAATCGCGCCCCAGCATCGCGCGCGTCCTCCTCCACGACATCTGCCGAAAGGATGCGGATGCCGGAGCGTTGGATCAGCGCTCGATTGGTTGCCGCATCGAAGTGGCTGAAGTACATGGGCGCCTCCAGCCAGTCATCCTCGATCGAGCCCGGGTTGTCGGCGCCGCCCATCGTGAGCAGCACCAGCCCGCCGGGACGTAGCCATTGCACGATCCGCTCGATCAGGTCCGCGTGATGGCTTCGCGGGACATGCGTCAGGGAATAGAAGGCGACCACTGCATCGAAGGACTCGCGCGGAAAAGCCAGGTCGAGGATGTTGGCCAGCATGAGCTGCGCCTGTGGTGCGTGAATGGCCGCCAGCTCGAGCTGCCTGCTCGAGATGTCGACCGCCACGACCCGGTGCCGCTCCGCAAGCCGCCTCGTGACCGGCTCACCTGCGCCTGAACCGAGCTCGAGCACGTCGCACGAAGACGGAAGCAGGTCCAGCAGCCGCTCGACATACCGAAGGCGAACCGGTGCCGTGGCGCTCCAGTCCAGATACCGATCGGCGATCTCGTCGTAGCCCTCGGCAACGATGCGAATCGGCTCGAGCCGGCGGTTCTCCGAGTTAGGCATCGCCGGCCGCTTCGTCGGGTCTGGCGGTCCCTGTCCATGCACTACCGGCCACTAGGTCCTGGATCCGCCCCGAAATCTGCGCTAGCGCGACCCGCTCCTGGGTCATGCTGTCGCGCTCCCGGATGGTGGCCGCTCCATCGGTCAGGGAATCGACGTCGACGGTCACGCAGAAGGGCGTGCCGATCTCGTCCTGGCGGCGGTACAGCTTGCCGATCGACGCGGTGTCGTCGTACATGGCGTGCAGCGCAGCACGCAGGTCGCCAGCCAGCCGGCGAGCGATCTCCACCAGCTCCGGCCGGTTGCGCAGCAGCGGGAGCACCGCAACCTTGACCGGTGCCAACAACGGCTTCAGGTGCAGAACCACCCGCTTCTCGCGCTCCAGCTGCTGCTCCTCGTAGGCATCGAACAGCATCGTCAGCACCCCACGATCCACGCCCATCGCCGGCTCGATGACATAGGGCGTGACGTGGTCGCCGGCCGCCTCGTCGAAATAGGTCAGCGACTTGCCCGAGCCGCGGGAATGCGCGGTGAGGTCGTAGTCGGTCCGGTCAGCCACGCCTTCGAGCTCGGACCAGCCCATTGGAAAGGCGTACTCGATGTCGGTTGTCTGTTTGCTGTAGTGGCTCAGCTCGTCGGCGTCGTGCGGCCGCAGGCGGAGCCGGTCCGACGCGACCCCAACCGCATCGGTCCACCACCGCAGGCGCTCCGCTACCCAGTACGCGAACCACTTGTCCTCGTCGAGGGGATGGACGAAGAACTCCATCTCCATCTGCTCGAACTCGCGGTCGCGGAAGATGAAGTTGCCCGGCGTGATCTCGTTGCGGAAGCTCTTCCCCACCTGCGCGATCCCGAACGGGAGCTTGCGGCGCGTGACGGTCGCCACGTTGTCGAAGTTGACGAAGATCCCCTGGGCCGTCTCGGGGCGCAGGTAGGCGACCGACGCGGTGTCCTCGACCGGCCCCACGTGGGTCTTGAACATCAGGTTGAACTTCCGAGGCTCTGTGAGGGTTCCGCGCTGGCCGCAGTTCGGGCAGGCGATCTCGCTGGGCGGCCCCTTCAGGTCCTCTGCGCGAAAGCGGAGCTTGCAGTTGCGACAGTCGACCATGGGGTCGCTGAAGCCCGCGACGTGACCGGACACCTCCCAGACTCGCGGGTTCATGACGATCGCCGCGTCCAGGCCAACGATGTCGTCACGCAGCTGGACCATCGAGCGCCACCAGGCGGCCTTGAGGTTGTTCTTCAGCTCCACGCCCAGCGGGCCGTAGTCCCAGAAGCCGCCCATGCCGCCGTAGATCTCGCTGCTCGGGAAGACGAATCCGCGACGCTTGGCGAGGCTGACGACGACGTCCATGTTCGGAGCAGGCACGCAGGCGCCTCCTGAGGCGACGAATGTTGACCGATGGGTGGGGTTTCGAGTCTAGCGCAGACCTCCCGGGGCTCGTCGCAAACGCCACAGCGGAGCATCAGCGGCGTATCTGAGCGCGGCGGGTACTACGGCGTCGGCAGCGCTGGCTCGGGGCCATCGGTCCTGGACCCACCGCCTTACGGGTGTTCACCTCGTCCAGGAAGTCCCGCGTGCGCAGCTCGCGCTCCAGGATCGTCGAGACCGTTTCGTGCAGCAGCCGCTCCGCCTCGCGATGCATGGCGCGCGGGATCGAGAGGCGCAGCACCTCGGCCAACTCCGACCGCTGCAGGTGACGCAGGATCTTCAGGGCGCCGGGGCTGATGCGCACCGTGCCCAGCGCTGCGTGGGCACATTCGGGCCCCAGGACGCCACCGGCCACCGGGGAGAACGCGTTGCCGGTCGGCTCGATCTCCGCACCACACTCGATGCAGCGCGTCAGCTCGGGCCGGAATCCCATGGCATCCAGCAGGTGGAGC
>VBJP01000217.1 GCA_005880165.1 Chloroflexota bacterium
AAGCACGCGGTCCGATCGGCATCGCCCAGGTCACCGGCGAGGTGCTGCAGCATTCTCTTGCCGACCAGTTGTTCTTCGTCGGTCTCCTCTCGGTCAACCTGGCAGTCCTGAACGTGCTGCCCTTCCCGCCCCTGGACGGCGGTCGGGTGGCGGTCGTCCTGCTGGAGGCCGTGCGCCGGCGGAGGCTGCCGGCCGAGCGGGAGGCACTCATCTACCTCACCGGATTTCTGGTGCTGATCACCCTGGTGATCCTCATCTCGATCCAGGACATCGCGCGCCTGCCGGGGTCCTGAGACCGCCGCCGGGAGAGGCGTTGAACGGGGGAGATGGGGGCCCGCGGCGCCCTGCCCAGCGTTGGCGTGGTTGAGGTGGGACTGCTATACTTCGCGCGGTTTCGCCGGCCGTTTGTAGCGGACCAAATCGATATCGAGCTGAGCACGGACGTGGGTCGGTTCACCATCCCACGTCCTGTTTTTTCGTCCCGGAAGCGAGGTGCGCCGTGAATCGAGACTTCATCGGGGCCCTCCTCCAGCTGAACGCCGAGAAGGGGGTCCCCAAAGAGATCCTCATCGAGACGCTTGAGCAGGCGATCGAGTCGGCCTATCGGCGCAACGCAGACGCCCCCGAAAACGTGGTGGTCAAGGTCGATCCGGACAGCGGCCAGATCAGCGTCTACCGCGAATACGAGGTTGTGGCGACCTCGGAAGAGATCGAGGACGACCAGCTGCAGATGCTCGTCGCCGAGGCCCAGAAAGTCGACCCGGCCACGGGCGTCGGCGCCAAGGTGCGCGTCCCGGAGAACGTGACGCAGGCACAGCTGGGGCGGATTGCGGCGCAGACCGCCGGCCAGGTCTACCGACAGCGGCTTCGCGAGGCGGAGCGCGACGTCGTCTTCCAGCAGTACGCCAGTCGCGAGGGCGAGATCATGACCGGCGTCGTGCACCGCACGACCGAGTCGGCCGTGATCCTGGACATGGGCAAGGGCGTTGAAGCGGTGCTTGCGGTGAGTGAGCAGCTCCCCGGCGAGCATTACCGCATCGGTCAGCACCTGAAGGCCTACGTCCTCGAGGTCCGACGCACCACGCGCGGACCCGTGATCGTCGCGAGCAGGACGCACCGTGGTTTTCTGCGCCGCCTGATGGAGATGGAAATCCCCGAGATCTACAACGGCACCGTCGTCATCCGCGGCATCGCACGGGAGGCGGGCAGCCGCTCCAAGGTGGCCGTCGAGAGCCGGCAGCAGGGGGTCGACGCCAAGGGTGCCGCTGTGGGGCAGCGTGGATCACGGATCCAGGCGATCGTCGCCGAGCTGAATGGGGAGAAGGTGGATGTCGTGCTGTGGCACGAGGATCCCGCACAGTACGTGGCCGAGGCGCTCTCGCCGGCGGAGGTGCTGAACGTCCGCATCGACGAGGAGCACAAGATCGCGAACGTGGTGGTCCCCGAGCGACAGCTCAGCCTGGCGATCGGCAAGGAGGGACAGAACGCGCGTCTCGCAGCCAAGCTGACCGGGTGGCGGATCGACATCCGTTCGGACGCCGGCGTGGCCGCCGCCGCTGGTGGCGACGAGAGCCGGACGCCGGCGGAGGCGCCGGCCGATGCCGAAGCGAAGACCTGATCACATACCGATGCGAACCTGTGCGGTCTGCCGCCAGGTCCGCCCCAAGCGATCGATGACCCGGATCGTCCGCCGCTCGGACGGAACGGTCGCCGTGGACCCAACCGGCAAGGCCGCGGGTCGCGGAACATACATCTGTGATGATCCCGCCTGCCGCGAGCCAGCTCAGCTGGCGGCAGGCATCCAACGAGCCCTCTCGGTGCACTCGACGCCGGGAGCGCTCGACCTAGAGGAGACCCATGCCACCCCGTAGATACCTGCCGCGCCGCCCACCGCGTCCGCAGCGACGCAAGGCGCCCGTGGCGGCCGCCGTCGAGGCTGCCGCGGCTGTCGCCGCGCGCCCCGCGGGTCCCGTGGAGCTGCCGGCGACGGTCGCCGTCAAGGACCTCGCCGAGGCCCTGAACGTGAGCCATGCGGACATCATCAAGGAGCTGATCCGCAACGGCATCTTCGCCACCATCAACCAGACGATCGACTTCGATACGGCCGCGCTGGTGGCAGGTGAGCTTGGGTTCGAAACCGTCGAGCGCGGCGCAGTGGACCGCGCGGCGGCGGAGGTGGCCGCGGCCCAACAGATCGTGGCGCCTGGCGCCGAGGAAGAGGGCGCCGGCAAGCCGGTACTGTTCAGCGAGGATTCGCCGGCCGACCTGGTGACCCGCGCGCCGATCGTGACGATCATGGGTCACGTCGACCACGGCAAGACGAGCCTCCTGGACGCCGTCCGCAGCACGAGCGTGGCAGCGGGTGAGGCGGGAGGCATTACCCAGCACATCGGTGCGAGCGAGGTCGAGCACAACGGCCGTCGCATCGTCTTTCTCGACACGCCCGGACACGAGGCCTTCACCGCGATGCGCGCCCGCGGCGCTCAGGTGACCGACATCGCGATCATCGTGGTGGCGGCGGATGACGGCGTCATGCCGCAGACCCGCGAGGCGATCGACCACGTACGCGCGGCACGGGTGCCCATGATCGTGGCGATCAACAAGATCGACAAGCCGGACGCCAACCCGGACCGCGTCAAGCAGGAGCTGGCCGACATCGGCGTGCTCATCGAGGAGTACGGCGGCGACGTCATCGCCGTCCCCGTCAGCGCGAAGCAGCAGACCGGCATCGGCGACCTGATGGAGATGGTGCTGCTCGTGGCGGACCTCCAGGACTTGAAGGCCAACCCCAAGCGTCCTGCCATCGGCACCATCATCGAGAGCAAGGTCGAGAAGGGTCGCGGCAATGTGGCCACCGTCCTGGTGCAGACCGGCACGTTGCGCCTCGCCGACGTCGTGACGGTCGGGCGAACCTGGGGCCGCGTGCGGGCGCTGCAGAACGCCGCCGGCAAGCGCGTCAAGCTGGCTGAGCCGGCCACGGCCGTCGAGATCATCGGTCTCCAGGAGCTCCCGCAGGCGGGGGACATCCTGCGCGTCGTCCCCGACGAGAAGGCTGCGCGGGACGCCGCGGACGCCGCAGTTCGCGCCGCCACCTCGGGCGACGGGCGCGCCGCGTTCAGCCTGGAGGACATCAGCGCCCAGATCCAGGCATCGGAGGTCAAGGAGCTGCGCGTGGTGCTCAAGACCGACGTGCAGGGCTCGCTCGGTGCGATCCGCAACGCCCTCGAGCGTCTGAACACCAGCGAGGTGCGCATCAACATCATCCGCGAGTCTGCAGGGGATATCAACGAGAGCGACGTACTGCTGGCCTCCGCGTCCGATGCGGTGGTGATCGGCTTCAACACGAAGCTGGACCCCGGTGCCCAGCGTGCCGTTGACGCTTCCGGCGTCGACGTCCGCCTGTACGACGTGATCTACAAGCTGACCGACGACATCGCCGCTGCACTCAAGGGCATGCTGGCCCCCAAGCTGATCGAGCAGGTCGAGGGGCACGCCGAGGTCCGGATGGTCATCAAGGCCGGAAAGGCGGGCAACGTCGCCGGCTCCTACGTGACCGATGGCAGGATCGTGCGCGGGGGCGGCTATCGGCTGCTGCGGGCGGGCAAGGTCATCGCGGAGGGTCGCATCGAGACGCTGAAGCGGTTCAAGGACGACGTGCGCGAGGTTGCGACCGGGTTCGAGTGCGGCATTGGCCTGTCAGACTCTCCGGAGATCGAGGAGGGCGACGTGGTCGAGTGCTTCCAGATGG
>VBJP01000213.1 GCA_005880165.1 Chloroflexota bacterium
TCACCGGCCTGATCAAGGCCAACATCCCGAGCCGCATCGCCTTCGCCATGACCTCGGGCATCGACTCGCGGACCATCCTCGACACCACCGGTGCCGAAGACCTCCTGGGACGCGGCGACATGCTCTACCAGCCGATCGACGCGCCGCGGGCGGTGCGACTGCAGGGCGTCCTGGTGACCGACGTCGAGATCGAAGCCCTCGCCCGCCACTGGAGGGCCCAGGGCGGGCCGCATTACCGCCCGGAGATCACCGCCGTGCGCCGGGACGGACGGGGTGGGGGAGAGCCGGGTGACGGCTCTGATGACGCCGGGGCCGATCCTTTGCTGCGCCAGGCAGTCGACGTCGTGCGCCGCAATGACAAGGCCTCCGCGTCCCTGCTGCAGCGACGGTTGCGGATCGGCTACGCGCGGGCGGCCCGCATGCTCGACCAGATGGAGGATCGCGGGATCGTAGGGCCCGCGGACGGGAGCCGATTCCGCGAGGTGCTGGTCACCAGCGACGGCTGGGGTGGAGAGATGGAGCCCGATGAGGACGATCGGTGACCGAGGAGCTCCACAAGCTCGGTGAGGTGCTGCGCGCCGCGCGGGAATCGAGAGGGGTCGACCTGGCGCGCGTGGAGCGAGACACCAAGATCCGCACCCGCTACCTGTCCGCCCTCGAGAGTGGCGAGTACCGAGACCTGCCGGGGCCGGTGTACACCAAGGGGTTCCTGCGCAACTATGCGCATTATCTGGGCCTCGATCCGGAGTACCTGACCGACCTGTACCGGCTCGAGACGAATGGCGCTGCCGTGTCCGCAGTGGCGTCGCCGCCCCGTCCCATGCGCGCGAGGCGGGCCCGGGCCCTGGTGGTCACCCCAGGGACGATCGCGGCGGCCATCCTGACGGTTGGTGTCGCCGCCTTCATCGGCTACCTCGGCTATGAATTCGTCACCTTCGCCCGCACGCCCGACCTCCGCGTGATCGAGCCCGCCGGGAATGTGGCGGGCTACCGGCTGAGCGAGTACACGATCACCGGCGTCACCGAACCGAACTCGCGCATCACGGTCGATGGCCTGCGCGAGAACCCGGTCATCACCGCCGATGCCCAGGGTCACTTCTCGGTGATTGTCAAGCTCGTCCCCGGCTCCAACGTCATCACCCTGATCGCCAGCGACCCGCTCACCCAGCGCGAGTCGGCCAAGGTGACCCGGACGATCATCGTCGATGTTGGCGCGACGCCCACGCCGGGGCGCGGCGTGCTGGCGATCACCAGCCCCCGGAACGGCGCCAGCCTGACGGGCATTGCGCAGGTAACTGGCACAGCAGCCGCCGGCACTCAGGTAACGGTCGACGCGCGGCTTGCGACCCCGGCCGCGCCGAACTTCTCCGCGACCGACGGACTGGGTCAGACGGTCAGCGTTCGGACGCCGCCCGCCGGCAAGCGGGTGGATGCGCGGGTGACCGCAGGCCCCGATGGGACCTTCGCGGCGTCGTTGGCGCTCGCGCCCGGAAGCTGGGACCTGACGGTTTCCGGCGGCGGCTCGGCCAAGCCGGTGGCCCGCAGGCTCGTCATCAGGGCTGCGCCGAGCCTGACCGGCACGCTGCAGATCGCCGGCAGCCCATCCTACGTCGAGCTGCTCCAGGACAATGTGCCGGCGTCGAGCGTCTCCGGACGCGTGGTCAAGCCGCCCAAGGTGGTTTCATTGAAGGCGAGCGGGAGCATCATGGTGCGCGCGGGCAACGCCGGAGCCGTGAGTCTCACGATCAACGGCGTGTCAATGGGAGCCATGGGCGGGCCGGGTGAAGTCGTGACGTGGCGGATCCTGCTCACGCGGTGACGGGATAGGGGAGCGAGGGCCGAAGGAGAGCCATGGCCGGGGAATCGAGCTTCGACGTCGTCAGCGACTTTGACCAGCAGGAGCTGGTAAACGCCCTCGACCAGGTGCGGCGCGAGATCGCCACTCGATTCGACTTCAAGGGTAGCCGTTGCACCCTCGAGCTGGGCAAGACCGAGATCACACTGACCGCCGACGACGAGTTCCGCGCGAAGGCGGTCCGTGACCTGGTCGAGTCCAAGGCCGTGCGGCGAGGCCTGTCGCTGAAGGTGTTCGACTGGGGCCGCCTGGAGCCCGCTGCCGGTGGCACGGTGCGCCAGCAGATCGACCTGAAACGGGGCCTCACCTCCGACCAGGCCAAGGAGCTCTCAAAGCGCATCCGCGAAGGGTTCCCGAAGGTCAAGCCGGTCATCCAGGGTGACGCCGTGCGGGTCACGGCCAAAAGCAAGGATGAGCTGCAGGCGGTGATTGGTCACCTCCGCGGCCTCGACTACCCGGTCGCCCTGCAGTTCACCAACTACCGCTGACGGTTGACCGATGGCGATGACCCGGCCTCCCGACGACGCGGCGCTCGAGGCTCTGGCGCGGCGGCTCGGTGAGCTGCTGCGCGAGCGGCAATGGCGGCTCGCGACGGCCGAGTCATCGACCGGCGGGCTGATCGGGCATGCCATCACCATGATCCCCGGCGCCAGCGACTATTACGCCGGCGGCGCAATCTGCTACTCGAACCTGGCCAAGGAGAAGGAGCTTGGCGTGCCGGCGGCACTGATCGACGAGCACGGCGCGGTCAGCGCCGAGGTGGCGGCGGCCATGGCCGAGGGGGCATGGCGACGGTTCAGCGTCGACGTGGGGGTCTCGGTGACGGGCATCGCCGGTCCGGAGGGAGGCACGGCCGAGAAGCCGGTGGGGCTGCACTTCATCGGCGTGGCGCGAATTGGTCATCCGCCGGTCGTCGAGCGCCATCAGTTTGGCTTCGATCGGGACGGCAACCGTTCGGGCGCCGCGGCGGCGGCGCTGGAGCTGGCGATCCGAGAGGCATCGGCTTAGGGGTATGGTGCGGTCCGGCGAGCGCATCCATGTTATTGGCATCGCCGGATCGGGTGCGGCGGGGGTCGCGCTGCTGGCGCACCACGCCGGCGCACGGGTGGATGGCTGCGACCTGGATGGGCGTTCGCCGTACACGCCGCCGCTGGAGGCTGCGGGAGTGCCGTTCGTGCGTGGCCACCACCCGGCCCACCTGGCAGGTGTGGATCGCGTCGCGATCACGCCCGCGCTGCGGGCCGTGCCCGACCTGGCAGAGTTGCAGGCCGCGCAAGCCGCGGGCATGCCCGTTATCACCTGGCAGGCGCTGCTCGGCGAGCTCATGTCGCGCCCTGGGCACATCGGTCTCGCCGTCACCGGGACGCACGGCAAATCAACCACCACCGCACTGCTCGGACATCTCCTGATCGCCGCGGGAATGGACCCGACCGTGGAGGTGGGCGCTTTCATGGCCGCGTGGGGTGCCACCGTCCGGCCCGGCGCCGGAGCGCCTTTCCTCGTCGAGGCCGATGAGTTCGGCGACAACTTTCTCAACTACCACCCCGCGGCCGCCATCGTCACCAACGTGGAGATGGACCATCCCGACTTCTTCGCCGATCGCACCGCAGTTCTCGCCAGCTTCGAGCGGTTCGTGCGGGGGATGGGGGAGGATCCCAGGGTCGGGGGTCGGCTGCTCCTCGCGGCGGCTGGGGATCCAGGCGCCGACGCCCTCGTCGAGCGGCTGCGAGACTGGTCGGGCCGCATTCTGCGCTACGGGGCGGGCGGCGAGGTCGAGGCGTCCGACGTCCAGTTCGATCGTGGCTGGACGCGGTTCACGCTCTTTGACCTGCACTTCGAGGCTCCCCTGGCTGGGGACCACAACGTCCTCAACGCCACTGCGGCGCTCACCCTGGCACGCACCCTCGGTGCACCCCTGGACGCCCTCGTCGAGGGCCTGCGGAGCTTCCCGGGGGCCGGGCGGCGGATGGAGCTGATCGGCCATCATACGACCGAGATACGCGCGGCGCTGGCGGCGGCGCGTCAGAACGTCGGCGATCGTCGCCTGTGGGCGGTGTTCGAGCCGCACATGTACTCGAGGACGCAGCTCTTCCTCGACGAGTTCTCGAAGAGCTTTAGCGATGCCGATGAGGTGGTGATCGCCGACATCTTCGCCAGCCGCGACACCGAGGAGGCGATGCGATCGACGTCCGCGGCCGCGCTGGCCGATGCCATCGAGCGCGCGTCCGGCATCCCGGCCATCGCCACCGGCGACGTGGACACGACGGCCGCGTACGTAGCCGACCACCTGCGCGAGGGCGACGCGGTGCTGGTCATGGGCGCCGGCAAGTCGTACCGGATCGCCCAGGAGCTGGCACGGTCCCTGGTGGACGGCGTGCTGACCCGACCGCGCAGCTTCGCCCCGCCGGGCACGCAGTCATGACGGGGGCGCGTTCGGCGGTCCTGGGCGCGATCCTGGCGGTGGCCGTGGCGGTGGCCGAGCAGGGCCTCGTGCGGCTCGTCGACGCTTCAGGGGCGAAGGACCAGCCGGCCACCGTCCTGGTCCTGTTGCTGGCGGCCTTCCTGGGCGTGCTGACCGCGGTGATCACCCGCGTGCTACAGCTGCCCGGAGCCGCAGCCCCGACGGCGCTGGTGATTGGCTGGATCCTGGTGCCGCCGGTCCTGGGCGCCATTCCGAGCGCTGCAACGCATCTCTTCGCGCGCTCAGCGGCCCTCAGCGTCTCTGAGGGCCTGGCGCTGGTGGTGGCCACTATCGCGGCGTCGATCACGCTGGGGGTCCCCGGGGAGCGCTGAGGCCATCGCGACAGACAGCTGTCATGACCGGGGTGGATACCTCGTGCGTGGCACGGCGAACAGGCTCAGGCGTTCAGCGACAGGGGAGGCGGATACGCTTCGGCTTTCGGCTGCACGCGTCGGGCACCGACGCCGGCGTGGAAGCCCTCCTGGAGTGCTCTGGCGACCGATGGGTGGCGATCCTGACCGATGGTGGACGCACCGAGACGGGCCTTGGCGCCAGTGCGCGTACCGCGTTGACCTTGGCGATCCAGGCGCTTGCACCCGGGTCGGCCGCAGCGCTCCTCACGGATCCCGAGCTGTTCGCCGTCAGCTGGCGCATCCGCCAGGCGGTCTGAGCCGGCGCCTGGCGGTCTGCAGGGAGGCGTTCACCGACTCATGCGGCGGACTATCCTCAACGCGTGACGAACTCGCCGCCCGCGCCGCCGCCTTCGCTCCCGGATTTCGTCGAACGCAACCGCGCGGAGCTGGAGCGGATGCATGCCATCGTCGAGCGACTGGACGATGAGGAGCTGATACGCCCGGTCAATGAGAGCTGGACGGTGGCCGGCGTCCTGGGACATGTCGCCTTCTGGGACGGCCGCGCGCTGTTCCTGGCGGAGAAGCTCTCGCGGGGCGCCCCATTCACGCCATCCGACGAGGAGCCGGAGGACGTGGACTGGATCAACGACGCCAATCGGCCACTGATCCATGCCATCGCGCCGCGTCGGGCGGCAGAG
>VBJP01000042.1 GCA_005880165.1 Chloroflexota bacterium
CGACGCAGCGATGCGCATCACCCACGTGGTCCGTGGCGAGGACCACCTTTCGAACACGCCCCTGCACGTGCTCCTCTTCCGGGCGCTGGGCCACGATGTGCCGGTCTTCGCCCACATACCGCTGATCCTCAACCCGGACCGCACCAAGATGAGCAAGCGGCGCAGCCAGACCGCCATTCGGGCCTACCGAGAGGAGGGCTACCTACCGGAGGCGATGGTCAACTTCCTGGCGTTCCTCGGCTGGTCGCCGGGCACCGAGGAGGAGATCTTCGCGCTCAAGACGCTCGCCGAGCGCTTCGAGATCGAGCACGTCCACAAGGCTGGAGCGGTCTTCGACAAGGACCGCCTCGACTACCTGAACGGCGTCTACATCCGATCTCTGACCGATGAGCAGCTGGCGGTGCGCCTGCGGGCTTTCGTGCCCGAGGCCCTCGACGACCGGGGGCTGCTGGCCGTCATCCCGCTCATCAAGGAGCGCATGGTGCGCCTGGCCGATGCCGGCGAGCTTGTCGCCTTCCTGGTCGAGGCCGATGCGGAGGTGGCCAGCCGCTACGGCCCTGATGAGCTGGTGCCACCCAAAGCCGACGCCGCGGCTACAGCAATGGCCCTGGCCCGCGCTCGCGGGGAGCTGGAGGGGACCGCCGCGGAGGATTTCGCTGCCGGCGAGCTCGAGGCGCGTTGCCGCGCAGCTGCCCAGGCCCTTGGCTGGAAGGCCGGAGACTTCTTCAGGCCGCTGCGCGTGGCCATCACCGGGCGGACCGTGTCCCCACCCCTCTTCGGGTCGATGGAGCTTCTGGGCCGGGAGCGATGCCTGGCGCGCATCGATGCGGCGCTGGCCAAGCTCGCCACAGTGGTTGCCGCGTGAGCGAGGAGTGGCCGTCCGAGCCGGGCGTAACGCGTGATCCGGACGAGTCCCAGGATGCCACCCAGGGGAGGGCCGGAGGCGGGGAGACCGCCGAGGGCGGCGGTGCCACGGCGCTGCTCGAGCGGGAGCTGCTGATTCCGATCCGATCGTCGACCGGCGATGCGCCGGACACAGAGCGCATCACGATCGAGTCCCTGCGCCACGGAACGGACCAGCAGGGTCGCTTCCTGGCCGCCTTCACCGACCACGAGGCCCTCTCCGTCCTTGGTCCTCCGGGCAGCGACGCGATCGCCCTGACCGGACGCGAGCTCTTCGAGCGCGCGGAGCGCGCAGACGAGCGGGTGGTCGTCAATCCTGGGAGCCCCGACCAGGTCGAGGTGCCGGCGGGCGTGCTGCCGTTCCTGCTGGCCGGAATCGATCTGACCACGCCTGACGCGCTTCGTGCCCGACGACCCCTGGGCGGTCTGCCGCCGCTGGAGGTCCCCGCCAGCATCCCTGAGCCGTTCGGCGCCGAGATGCGGGCGGCGCTCGCTGAGCTGCCGGCGGTCGAGAGGGCATGGCTCCTGCGCGTGGGGACCGCCTGGACGGTTGGGGTGCAGCTTGACCCCCAGGCCCGGCTCGCGGAGTTCGACGCCGTTCGTAACCGATTGCACGCGCTCGCGTCCGAGCACCTCGGGTCACGGCGTGACCTGATCGTCACCGATCTGCGCAGCCCAACGCTCCGCGCTCACTACGAGACGGCTGCGCCTCCGTTCTATGCGCCGGCTTCACAGAGGAGCTTCCTCTCGCGCCTGTTCGGCCGCGGATAGCCATCCGGGGCAGCGGTGCCCACGCGCCGGAGATCGCGGCGGGTCGGGCTAGCGCACCGGGGTGCGCGTCGGAGTCTCCTCCTGCTCGGCCGGCAGGTACTGCAGGATCTCGGCCCGGAATCGGACGCCGGATGAGTGGCGGCTGAGCCATCGCAGGTAGGTGGGGTCCTGGTGGACGAGGTCTCGGATCGACCACCCCGCGTACCGGCCGAAGTCGATGCGCTTGCTGTCGCCCGGGGCGGTCGGGCGCGCCCTGGTGAAGGGTCCGGCCGTGTCCGACGGTCCATCACCGGGAGGCGGCTGAGTGACGTGGCGCCAACCCTCGGTCGGGCCGGGCCCGACCGGTGTGCTGATATGCGCCAGCGACTGGTGCAGGGCGGCGCGCGCGCGGTCGTACACCTCGCGACGCGCTCGATCGCGGACCTGGTCGTACGCCCAGTTGATGTCCGACATCAGGTCGGCGTCCGCCTCTTCGCCGTCGGGATGGTAGATGCGCGCCAAGGCGTAGTACGAGGCGCGAATGACGTCCGGATGCGCTACAGGGACGACCTGCAGGATGCGGTATGCGTCACGATGCGGTTCGGCTGCCATGCCCCCAGTCCGTGATGGTCCGGATGTTGTACGCCCGCGTGGCCGATCACGCAATCATTTAGTTGACACCTGGAACCAGCACGATCCTTCCACGGACCTGGCCACTGGCCAACCGAGCGTGGGCGGCGGCCGCCTGCGCCAACGGCATGGGTTCCACGTCCCAGGTCAGAGCCCCAGCTGCGGCCATGGCCACCACCTGCCGCAGCTCCTCCATGGATCCCCAGGCGCTGGTCGTCGCCCAGCTCTCGGCGGCGGGTGCAGCGAACCCGAAACGCAGCGCGCCACCGCCCTCACCCACGATCATCAGGAGCCCACCGGGTGCGAGCAGGCCTGCGCAGAGGGCGAGCGTCGCATCGGTCCCTACGAAGTCGAACGCGACCTCTGCGGGACCGCCCAGGTCGTCGGCTACGCGCTCGGGAGCGGTGGCGTCGGTTGCCGCATCCGCGCCCATCGCCAGGGCCAATGCCACCTTCTCCTGACTCACCTCGCTGATCCCCACGCGGAGGTCCGCAACGCGGCGCAGATATTGGAGCGCGAACTGGCCGAGACCGCCGAAGCCGATGATCAGCACTCGTGCACCAGGGCGCAGCCAGGGGCTCGCACGGCGCACGGCGCGATAGGGCGTGAGGCCCGCGTCCGCCAGGGGGGCGGCGCGCACCGGCTCGACTGCGCCAAGCGGGACGAGGTGACGGGCATCCGGAACGAGCATCCGCTCCGCGTAGCCGCCGTCGACCTGGAAACCCGGCGAGCTGCCAGCTGCGCAGCGCTGCTCCTCGCCGGATCGGCAGTCGGCGCACTCGCCGCAGCCCCAACCTCCGAAGACCAGGACGGGATCGCCCCTCCGCAAGCGCGCGGCATCAAGAGAAGCGGCCGCTTCGGGTCCCCATGCGTCGACCCATCCCGAGACCTCGTGGCCCAGGGTGATCGGCAGCACCACACGTGGCATCTCGCCCCGCGCGATGTGCAGGTCGGTGTGACACACCCCGCACCCGGCGACGCGAACCAGAACCTGCGTCCCGCTGGGATTCGGGACCGGGACGTTCTCGAGGACGAGTGCCTTCCCGGGCGCTTGGAGGCGGACCGCGAGCACTCGAGCGTCAGGAGCTGGCGGGGGTCGGCTGCTCCGCGGTCTCCCCGGCGGATGGTGTCTCCGTGCCGGGCGATGCTGGCTCAGCGAGATCGGGGTCACGGCCCTCCGCGCGCCGCACCGCCGCCAGCACGATGTCGACCACGTACTCGGGCTCGGGGTCGAGGATGATGGCATCCAGCAGGCCGTCGCGACCCACGATCAGGAAGACCGGGCGAGCCACGTTGTAGTTTCGACCGCTCACGGTCAGCGGGATGCCCAACCGCTCGACCGCCGAGCGCCGCTCGTCGCTGAAGAGCAGGTAGGGCCAGTGGTGCTCGGCGATCCAATCGGTCTGCTGGCGCTCGTTGTCGCAGGTCACCCCTACCACGGCGACGCCCGCACCCGCCAGCCGGCGCGCCCCTCCGGCCAGCGATTCGGCGAGCCGAGTTCCGCGGCGTGCCTGCGTTCCGCTCGCGGTGGGTGCCGCAAAGAACAGGAAGGCGACCGGCTGCTTCCCGACGAAGCTGCGCAGGTTCAGGAGATACCCGTCGCTGGCGCGCAGCCCGACAGATGGGATGGGGTCGCCGACCTTGACGGCCAGGCCGGGCACGTCGGCGTCCAGCTCCTCCTCGAGAGAGGCGGCCTGCCCTTCGGCGGTCATTCGGCGATTGTAGCCGGCGTCTCCTCCGGGCCGAGCCTCAGCGTTTGACCGTCGGCGTGGACAAGGCCGTCGCGCTCGAGAACCTTGATCGCGACCTGGACCCGCTGGGCATCGAAGGCGCCGGGCAGTCCGCCCGCCGAGCCGTGTCTGGTCATCGCGCTGGCGACGTCGGAGCGCGGCAATGCGTGCTCGGACGCAGCCGCCAGGGCCCGGAGGAGGGCTCCCCGATACGCCCGCAGGGATCCTCGGAACTGCCCCTGCCGCGCGACGGGCACAGGGCCGGCCCGACCTCGCGCCGGACAGCCACGGGCGATTGGGCAGGCGTCGCACGCCGGCCGCAGCGCGCGGCACACGACCGCTCCAAGCTCCATGGTTGCATGGGTCCAGCTGGCGACATCCGCCGGTTCCAGCCGCCTTCCGCCAGCGCGCGCCAGGGCATCGGCCACCTCCTGAAGCACACGGTTTGCGCCTGCGGGAGACCGGGGATCGAGCCCAAGGCGACGAATCAGCCAGCGGCGAACGTTGGTGTCGACGACCCCCACCGGCCAGCCAAATGCAAGCGACCCGATGGCCCGCGCGGTGTAGGGACCGACCCCAGGGAGGTCCTGGAGCGCACGCAGGTCGGACGGCCAACCGGAGGTCGCGACTTCGACGGCGGCACGGTGGAGGGCAACGGCACGCCGGTTGTAGCCGAGCCCGGACCACTCAGCGAGGATCTCCGCTTCCGAGGCGGAGGCGAGTGCCGTCACGTCCGGGAAACGGGCCATGAATCGTGGGTAGCGCAGCGCCACCCTGTTCGCCTGGGTTTGCTGCAGCATTACCTCGCTGACGAGCACGGCGTACGCGTCGTGGGTGCCACGCCATGGCAGGTTGCGGTGTTCGCGTGCATACCACTCGAGGATCGCGCGGCGCAACGGCGCGACGTCGCGAACGGACACCTCCATTGACCGCGAGCCTAGCAGCCGCGGTGGGGGAACGGGACAGGCCGTCCCGTCGCCAGGTTGTGGTGCGCTACCGTTTCAGCCCGATGCCGCCATCCCGCCCGCCCTCGCTCGCCCGGATCGTGGTCGACAAGTTCGGGGGTTCGGTGCTGCGCCGCCCGGAGGACATCGCCGCCGCCGTGCAGGTCGTCGCCGAGCAGCGGAGGGCAGGTCTGCAGCCGGTGGTGGTGGTGAGCGCCTTCGAGGGCGTGACCGACACGATCCTCTCCTCAGCAAGCGTGCTGCTCCCCGACGGCGGGCAAGCCCTCCGCGAGCCTCGCCAGGCACCCGACTCTCCGCTGGCGCGGGAAACGGACCGCGCCCTGGCGACCGGCGAGGCGCTCTCGGCCGCACTCTTCGCCCTGGGGCTACAGGCACGCGGGATCGCCGCCCGATCATTTTCTGGCGCGGAGGCGGGCATCCGCACTGCCGCCGCTCACCTGGGCGCCGAGGTGCGTCGTGTCTACTCGCGGCCGCTGCGCACTGCGCTTGCCGAGGAGCTCGTACCCGTCGTCGCCGGCTTTCAGGGGATCGGCAGCCACGGCGAGCTCACCACGCTCGGGAGAGGCGGCACGGATCTCTCCGCGGTCGTGCTCGCGGTCGCGCTGCGCGCGGACCGCTGCGAGCTATTCAAGGACACCGGGGGCGTGATGGAGGCGGACCCCCACCTGGTTCCCGCGGCGCGCTTCCTGCGGGCGGTCGATGCGCTGCAGCTGGAGCTGCTGGCCGAGCTCGGTTCCGAAGTCGTCCACCCGGTGGCCGTGCGCCGCGCGCGTCGGGGCAAGCTT
>VBJP01000043.1 GCA_005880165.1 Chloroflexota bacterium
ATGACCGAGGTGCGGCCGAACCTGTCGCGCACGAGTGGCGATCCGGGACCGATGATGCTGGCCGTGGACCGCAAGGAGCGGATCGCGCGGATCAGCCTGGTCGGCCCCGCCGAGCGGATGCCTGAGATCCTGCCGCTGCCGGCCAGCGCTGAGGGCTCGTTCGACGAGGGCGGGCTGAGGGTCGTGTGGTCGGAGGTGCCGATCGGCCAGGCGGCAGTGGCTGCGCAAGGCGTGCACGCCGC
>VBJP01000044.1 GCA_005880165.1 Chloroflexota bacterium
GACGTGGAGCGGATGGCCGCGATCTACTCCGATCCCGAGGTGGTCCGCTACCTTCGGCCGCTCGACCTGGAAGGAACGCGGAAGCAGCTGCTCGGGTTCGAGTACCAATGGCAGGAACGCGGATTCGGGCTGTGGGCAGTCGAGGAGCGCACCAGCGGCCGGCTGATCGGCCGCATTGGTCTCTTCCACCACGTCGACTGGACCGCGTCGCAGCACGACGCCGAGGTGGGGTGGACGCTCGCGCGCTCGAGCTGGGGGCAGGGACTGGCCTCGGAGGGCGGCGCGGCAGCGCTGCGCTATGGGTTCGAGACCAAGCGGATGCAGCGCATCATCAGCATCGCGCATCGCGAGAACCTCGCCTCGCAGCGCGTGATGGAGAAGCTCGGCCTGCATCGCGAGGGCGAGACGAGCTGGCGTGGCATCCCGGTTGCCTGGTACGTGATATCGGGGCAGGACTGGAGTCGCCGGGAGGACTAGGCGCCGAACACCGCCCGCAGTCGGGTCTCGGCGGCATCGTAATGCTCGCCGGCCAGCCGGTCGAGACCGAGCAGCGCGGCGCCAAGCACGGGGCGTTGCGCGACCCGGCGGATGGTCGCTCGGTGCGCAACGTTGCGCACGGCTCTCTCGATCCGCTCGTAGAAGGGGCGGTCCCGATTGCGCATGATGCCGCCGGCAAGCACCACGTCCACGTCCAGGCGGACGAGCCGCAGCCTCCTGGTCATCGCGATCGCCATGCCGGCCACTTCGTCAGCCAGTCGGTCCACGATGGCGCGCGCGACCGGATCGCCATACCCCGCTGCTTCGAAGACGAGCGGCGCGAGCTCCCGGAGGCGGGACTCGGGGATGCGGCCCCGGTACAGGGCGTAGGTGAGGTTGATTGGCCGCCGAAAGCCAAAATGCCGCGGCACGAGCTCTTCGAGCCGAGTATGCGCACCCCGGCCGTCGCGCCCGCGGATCGCCGCCGCCAGGCCTTCCTTGCCGACTCCTTCGCCGCCGCCCCAGTCGCCGGCCACGTCGCCGACGGCTGGAAAGCTGGCCATCCGGCCATCTGGCGCGATACCGACGCAGTTGATCCCCGAGCCGGCGATGACCGCGACCCCCCAGGCCCGGTTGGTGCCGGTGCGAAGGCCAGCAAACCCGTCATTGCGGATCGCGATCTCGCGGGCGAGCTTCAGCGGCCGTACGGCGCGCGC
>VBJP01000045.1 GCA_005880165.1 Chloroflexota bacterium
CGCGGCAGGGCCGGGGCAACCGGGTCAGGCCAGGGATGCAGGAGCACGACTGCGCCGTCGCCGTGGGCCACGGCTCCGGCGACGACCGCGCCGGAGACGCCCTCTACGGTGGCCCCGCGATCCCACTCATACGCCTCGACGTGCCAGCCGACATGCCGGTAGCCGCGCTCGGCAAGCGCGTCGATCAGGCCAGCATCGTCGGCCCCGGTGCCGAACGGGCAGCGAAACCAGGGATGTGGGTCGACGCCGGTTGCCTCGCGAATCGCCTCCTCCGCAGCATGCAGGTCTTCGGCGAGCCCCTGAGCGGAGAGGAGCGGCATCCGCGCGTGGTAGTGGGAGTGGCTGCCGACCAGGTATCGGCGCGCGATCCTGCGCGCCAGGTCCGGATAGGCCTCCACCCATCGGCCCTGGAGGAAGAACGTGGCATCCACGCTGAGCCGATCGAGCTCGTCCAGGAGCTGGACGGTGTGGCCGGGCTGCGCCGGGCGATCCGGGTGCTCGGCGTCGAAGGTCAGCGCAATCCGGAAACGGCCAGCTATTTCTCGACTCCCGTGATCACCACGCCGCGCATGAAGACGCGCTGGAACATCAGGAACAGGATCACCGGCACGATGAGGGTCATCAGCGTGCCGGCCTGGATGAGGCCGGGTTCCTGGGCTGAGCGGTTCGCGCTGAACGTCGCCAGTCCCACGGCCAGGGTCTGGAGATCAGGCTTGGTCGACAGGTAGATGAGCGGCGCGAAGAAGTCGTTCCACGAGTAGACCAGGTGGAAGATGGCGACCGCGATGATCACGGGCCATGCCTGGGGCACGATGACCGAGATGAGCGTCCGCAGTGGGCCGGCTCCGTCGATGGCAGCTGCCTCGTCCATCTCACGCGGGATGGTCAGCAGGTACTGGCGCAGCAGGAAGACGTCGTAGGCGTTTGCGAAGAACGTCGGGACCAGCAGGGGTAACCAGGTGCCCACCCAGCCGAGCTTGACGAAGATCGTGTAGGTCGGGACCAGGGTCACCGCGGCGGGCAGGAAGATGGTCGAGATCAGGATCAGGAAGAGAAAGCCCCGGCCGGGGAAGCGGAACCTGGCGAAGCCATACGCCACCAGGGTGCACGACACCACGGTACCGATGAGCCCGATCACCGCAATAGCGGCTGTGTTGAAGAGCAGCCGCGG
This sequence comes from Chloroflexota bacterium, assembly GCA_005880165.1. GTDB lineage: Bacteria > Chloroflexota > Limnocylindria > QHBO01 > QHBO01 > CF-82. Next base: position 1,172 of record VBJP01000045.1, read on the forward strand.
ATAGTTCAGCAGGCTCCAGACGTTGGTGTAGTTGTCGAAGGTCGGGGCGAAGGTCAGCGCTGGTTCCAGCGTTCGCCATCCGCCCTGCCAGGCGACCACGCCGGCGCCGGCATTCGTCGGATCCACGAACTGGCTCTCGGTCCGGCCCTTCTTCACCAGCGCCATCTCGCGAGTGACCCCGTTGATGGGCACCTTGTAGACGGGATAGTCGCGTCCGTTGTAGGTGAAGGTCCGCGGGCTCGCAGGCCAGAGGGGAGCGCCGACCTGCGAGATCTGCTCCGGTGTCTGGAACGAGAGCGCGAACGAGCGGAGCAGGGGCGAGAGAAAGCCCGCGATGAGCACCACCGCAAAGAAGGTGACGAGGAACGAGTTCCGGGTCTCCCGCCGCGAACGACGACGGACGGCGCGCGTCTTCTGCAGGGGAAGCGCCGGAATCGGGCGCTGAGCGGTGACGGTCACGAGGCGCTCACGACGAGCTGCTCTCGCCAGCGTAGTAGACCCAGTAGCGCGCGCTCCAGAACAGGACCCCGGTGATCGCCAGGGTGATGAGGAACAGGAGCCACGCCAGCGTGGCGCCGTACGACATCTCCTGGAAGGCGAAGAAGGTCTTATACAGGTACAGGTTGTAGAAGCGGGTCGCACCGCCCGGCTCGCCGGCCCCCTGGTTCAGCACCAAGGGCACGAGGAAGTACTGCAGCACCTCCACCACCCCGAGCACGAGCGTGTAGAAGATGACCGGCGACATCATGGGCAGCGTCACGTGCCGCAGCTGTCCCCACCATCCGGCGCCGTCGATGCGGGCTGCGTCGTAGAGCTCGGTGGGGATCCCCTTCAGCCCGGCCTGGTTGACGATGATGCCGCCACCGATCCCCCACACGCCGATGATGACCAGCCCGGGGTAGACCCAACCGGCGTCGTTGAGCCAGTCCGGACCCTGGATGCCGACCAGGCCAAGGAACCCATTAATCCAGCCAGTGTCGGAGTTGAGCATCTGTGACCAGATCAGGACGCCGGCAACGAAGGGCACCACGTAGGGCATGAAGAAGAGGACGCGGAAGAGGGCGGAGCCCCTTAGTGAGCGGCTGTTCAGGAGTAGGGCGACCGCAAAGGGCAGGATCACCGCCACGGGCAGCGAGATGGCGGCGAACTTGAAGGTGACGAGCAGGGACTCCCACACCTGCGGGTCGCGGAACAGGGCGAGGTAGTTGTCGAGGCCTACGAATCGCAGCGGAACGTCCTGGCTGAGGGTGATGTTCGTGAAGGTGAACGCCAGGGTGGCAATCACCGGGATGAGCGTGAATGCCAGGAACCCGATGATCCACGGCGACAGAAAGAGCAGGCCGGAGCGTGCCTCGTGCCACGCCAGCCTGGACATTCGTGGCCGTCGGAGGGCGATCATCCGCGCTTCCCTCTAGACGTTGGCCTCCGCTCCCCCATGGGAGAAGCGGAGGCCGCTGTTTGGGTGGGTCAGCCCTTGTCCCAGATCGCCTGGAGCTGGGTCTTGAGTGTCGTGATCTCCTGGTCCATATTCAGACCCGGAGTAGAGGTCCAGCGGGTGAGCTTCGTCTGCAGCAGGTCGAGGGACTTGTTGTAGGCGGGCATCCAGGCCTCGAAGTTCGGGTTGTCAGCGTACTGGATGCCATCTACGGCGACCTTCCAGTCGACGTTCGGCGGGTAGACGGGCTTGCCCTTGCTGTCCTTCTGGGCCTCGAGGCCCGTGAAGAAATCGGCCTGATCCGCGGTCCGAGCCGGGAAGGCGGAGTAGGCGTTGAGCAGCGTCTTGGACGCGTCTCCCAGCAGGTAGGTGAGGACGGTAAAAGCCTCGTCGGGATGCTTGGATTCCTTGGTAATGCGGAAGGTGTCCGCGTTGAAGACGGCCGTGGTCTTGCCGTTGTTGGACGGGATGGCGGCCAGATTCCAGTTGCCGCCGGCATCGGTCACGCAGCAGACATTCCACAGGAAGTTCTCCTGCATGGCGACCTTGCCCGAGTTGAAGGCGTAGCCACCCCCGTTGAAGGCGGTGCTCTTGTAGACCGAGTTGGTCATGATGAAGTGGTCCTTGAACATGCCGTCGTAGATCCACTTCCATCCCTGGGCCCAGCCTTCAGGGATCTGCACGGTCTTGTTGTCGTCCGCGGCCAGCTTGCCGGCCCCGAAGTACGCTCCCATGCCGCGCAGGTCGTCGCGCTGTGGCTCGAAGCCGTACTGCTGGATCTTCTTTGGGTCGAAGCCGGCTTGGGTCGCGTCCTTGTTGTTGGCATCGACGGTCAGCTTCATGGCGATCTGTCGGACGGCGTCGTAGTTCCAATCGACCATCGAGCCATCTGGCATCTTGTACTTGTCGCCGTACTTCTGCGGCGGGTAGTTGAGCCCGGCCTCGTCAAACATGTCCGGCTGGTAGTAGAGCTCAGAGGGATAGACGGCGAACGGGATGCCGATCTGTCCCTGTCCGGCGACCTTGTAGAAGTCGACGGCGCCTTTCCCGTACTGGGTCAGGTCGTAGTGGTTCTTCGCGATCAGGGGTGCCAGGTCGAGCCATTGCCCACGGAAGGCCTCGGCGCCGCCCACGCCCAGAGGTCCGACAACGTCCGGAGGAGTGCCGGAAGCCAGGCGCGTGGCGAACGCGTCCCGTGCCCCGTTATAGGCGACGTGGTCGAAGACCAGCTTGATATGCGGGTGCGACTTGTTGAAATCGTCGACCACCTTCGCCTCGATCGGCAGCTGAGTCTTGTCGTCGCCGGTGCCCAGGCAGCAGTACCACTTGATCTCCACCGGCGGCCCGCTCGGCACCGGCGTGCCGCTGGCCGCCGAGCCGCTCGAAGCGGCGTTCCCACCGCTGCAGGCGGTGATGAGGATCGCCAGGACGACGATCACCGCCGAAAGTGCCGGAATCCTTCTGTGCATCGGGACTACCTCGTGCTCGCGTTTCCGATCCGATGGTGTACCAACCGCCCTGTGGCCTGGATCCGCCGACCCGCGCGCGGGCGCGGAACTGCTCCGATCCGTCTCCCTCCTTCTTGTTCTCAGCCGCGAATACCGACGGGTTGGAGGCCGGCCACCATCGGCTCCGGATCGCCGGGCTGCCAGCTGGAACGCACCACAACGCGCTCCACGTAGTAGCGAGTGCGGTCGCCGCGCACGTAGGTCCGCGCGAATTCGACCGGGCTGCCGTCGTCCGTGAAAGCCACGCCTTCCACGAGCAAGGCCGGCGTGCGCGGGGATTGGCCAAGGATCCGAGCCTCGCGCGCCTTGAGAAGCACAGGCTCAAGCGACTCGCGGGCGCGCACGATGCGAGTCCGGTAGCGGGTCGTCAGCAGGTCGTAGAGCGAATTGGTCTCCAGGTCGGTGGCCAGCAGCCCCGGGAAGCGCTGAGATGGGAGATGGACGAGCTCGAGGAGAAGAGGGGCCTCGGCGGCAAGCCTCAGGCGCTCCAGGTAGAGCGTCGGGGCCCCGATTGGAATCGAGAGCGCGTTGGCGACCGCCTCGCCCGCTGGCTCCGGGCGCGCGGCAAGCACCCGTGTCTGCGGATCGAGTCCCCGATTCTGCATCTCCTCGGTGAAGCTCATGGTGCCCGCGAGGTCGCGTTCGATGCGCGGGAAGAGGACGAACGTGCCACGGCCCCGCGTGCGCTCGATGCGCTGCTCGCGGACCAGCTCGCTCAGCGCGCGCCTGACGGTGATCAGGCTGCAGCCGTAACGCTCGGCGAGTTCGCGCTCGGTGGGAAGCCTGTCGCCAGCCTTCCATTCACCCTCGCCGTCGAGCGCTGCGCGGAGGTCGAGATAGACCTGGTGGTGCAGGGGGACCGGACCCTGCTCGAGCTGGTAGCGCGCCATATCACCTCGCCTGGCAGAGGGGTTGTCGACGCGAGAATTGATGATAAGGTTATAAGCAATCTGTCAAGTGACCGACACCGGCCGTCGCCAATCGGCGTAAGCCTGGAGGACCGATGGGCACCAAGATCGCGGTGATCGGCGGCGGCAGCACCTACACGCCCGAGCTCGTGGACGGCCTCGCGCGACGAACCGATCGCCTCCCCATCGATGAGCTGGTCCTCCTCGATATCGAGCCGGAGCGGCTCGAGATTGTCGGCGGCCTGGCGCGACGAATGCTCGCGCGCGCCGGCTGGCGAGGCAGCGTGGTGACGACTCTTGACCGTGAAGCTGCCCTGGATGGCGCCGACTTCGTGCTGATCCAGCTCAGGG